>CAYGAE010000061.1:449-820 GCA_964347855.1 uncultured Candidatus Bathyarchaeia archaeon | reverse complement strand
TTTTTGATGTTGCTTCTATCAAGGCTTAAAAGAATAGGAATAGACTGGTTGAGTGAAAGTATTCCCCTTAGGGAATAGCGTTTAAAATGGGCTCAAACAACCATGTATACATCCTGACTGAAGTCTTGTTGAGGCGTCTCAAAGCTATCTGTAATACAGAATCTGTCAAATGCCAAAGGTGCGGCAGGCTGTTTGAAGTGGGTAACTGCATCGTCGGCCGCGGTAGGACGCGCACTAAAATAGGTGTGGCCAATCCGAAATACTACCACGTTGAGTGCTGGGAATCCCTGTTCGTCGAGGTTCCGGATTGAAGGAATCGATCTTTGAGGGCTGCACGATTTGCCTGCTCGTCCTCATCCTCATTGTGCTTT
>CAYGAE010000061.1:0-302 GCA_964347855.1 uncultured Candidatus Bathyarchaeia archaeon | reverse complement strand
GTTAGGGCAGATTGGCCCTGGACTGAAACCATTTATATCCGGGCTGATGGGAGCGTTGAACCTGTTATAGCGCCTATTTCAAGTGTCGACAACGTTATTTACACATTTACCGACAACATCATTGTAAGCGGGCCTGGGAGCGAGGAAACTGCAATTGTTGTTGAAAGGGATAACATTGTGGTTGATGGGGCAGGCTACACCCTTGCACGCGCGTGGCCAGGAGGTTCTTTCTCGAAAGGAATAGTCCTGTCAGGAAGAAGTAATGTAACAATCATGAATATCGAAATCAGAAGGTTCTTTTA
>CAYGAE010000060.1:0-10142 GCA_964347855.1 uncultured Candidatus Bathyarchaeia archaeon | reverse complement strand
AGATCAAACGTGAACCTACTGTCACCACTATTGCCTACATCAACAACTCCGTATTCAGAGGAGATAGCTTCTATATTGAGGGAATGGTTTCCACAGCAGCCCACGAACCCGTCCCTGATATGCGTGTCTTGATTCTATTCAAGGAAAACAAAGAAGCAAAGGAGGGCATAGTTTGTGGCAAAGGTTTTTCCCAGCAAGACGGACTTTTCCGCATCAAGGGTCAGGTGCCTTTTGATGTTGGATTGGGCGACTATGCCGCAGTCGCCGTTTCACTTGGAACTGATAAATACGCCTCTTCTGACAGTGATCCCACAATAATGGTGATGGCCCGAACTTACCTAGAGCTGGACATACGCTTGGAAGGCTCTCGCGTTGCAAGACCGTTTCTAATACAAGATACGGTCCTGATTTCAGGCTTTTTGCGGTTAGACAACGGAACAACAATCTCGGATGCCCCCCTTGATTTGGAAATATTCGTTCCAGAATCGCAGACCATAAGAAAACACAAACTCAAAACGGAAAACGGATTCTTCTTAAGGAAATTTTCGTTTTGGGCCTCTGGCCTATATGAGCTGAATGCAACCTTTCTTGGGGAGAGCTATATCGCTGGGTCTTATTCCTTTAGAGAGATAACGGTAGGATCACCCTTAGTTCATGGTCTAACTGAAGGTTTCTGCGTTCGAGGCGAAGCGCTCAACGTCAGAGGCAATGTTTCATCAAATAAGAATGGAATACCCGGAGAACCTGTAACTGTAACTTTCGATGGAGAAGTTTTAGCAACGTTAGAGACTGGTCTTGATGGCACATTCTTCTACAACTGGAAGATAGATTCTGAGGTACAGCTTGGATGGCATCTTCTTTCATATACCCTTCAAAAGAGAATAGGCATAGGGGCCGCTCAATCTATCCGAGTGATGATAAAGCCGCAGGTTGCGATAAATGTCCCTGAGAAAGTAACTGGCGGAGATACCTTCAAGTGCACCATTTCACTTCGTGACGACCAAGGGTTTCCAATTGATGGAGCAGAGATTTCTGTGGGAGATTATGGAGTAGCCTCCAAGACTGATAACCATGGAAACGTTGAATTTATGCTAGACGCTCCGCCGCTCGGGTGGGGAAACATGAGCCTGCCAGTGACTTTTCGGGGCTCAGAGAACTACCTCCCTTCAATCACATCTGTCGTGGTGGCTGTTCAACCAGGAATTATACCTATTGTCCTCGCCTTGACTACCTCGGCTTTGGTCATTCTTGGACTGACCACAAAACGCGGCAAGCTTGGGCGGGTTTTCCATATGGAAAAGCCCAGTGAAGCAGAACTGAAAAAAATCTCCGCTCCTTTACGACCAGAGGCATCCAAGACAAAGCTTGGGACGATGAAGGCCATGAGAATCGGGTTTCCAGATATTCGAACCCCGTTTCCTAAGGTGTGGGGCGTCAGAGACAACTTGCGGATTGAATGCACGCTGGATGGAAGTCCGAGAACGAAACAGAAGGAGAACGAGGTAGAACTCGTTGTGAATCACAAGACACTCGGCAAAGATCAGCTCTCCAGAAACCAACCTGCCATTTTTTCGCATACCTTCGATGAAAAAGGAGTACACGAAGTAGGGGCGAGATTGATCAGCAAACCACGGCGACAGTCCATGGAAGCTGAAACTACGGTGCGTATAGTTGACTATAGAGAAGAGATCATCAGGCTCTATAAAGCATTCCTGCAACATTTAGGTTATCAGGGCGTTGATTGGAAGGATGAGATGACAGCAAGGGAGGTTGAGCGCTTGCTTTTGGATACTGGCGGTTTTGAGCCGAAAAGCTTGCACAGAGTGATGGACTGCTTCGAAAGGGCAGAATACAGTGCTCATAAAGTCAGGAGAGAGAATTACGAGGCAATGTATCTATCCGTAAGGGAGCTGATTGTTAACGTCGATTAGAATAGTCAAGATCGCCAAAAATGCGGTGGTCTGGGTATCTGTAACAATTCTGTTCTACTTTCTTCTTGACACAAACTCCCCAGTTTACATAGTAAACTTCCTTCCTTATCTCAACGTTGACTTATCCTTTCTCATCGCACCTTTCACCGTGTTGTTCATCCTTCTTTTTGTTGCGAGTTCTTCTTCAATGCTCATCACGAAAAGGCCCTGGACCGCCCTTACACCAAAGATGATGTATGGCTTGACCATCTCGACGTTCATCTTTGTGTTCTTTCATTGGACACCGATTCCACCGTTTGCGATTGCGATTCTATTCCCTCTGGAGTTGACCATTATCGTTTTTACAGGATCACTCATCGCTGCTGATCTTCTAAAGCATCGACAACGCTTTGACCTGATGCTTATAGTCCTTTGCACCGGAACAGTGGCATATGCGCTCTATGATATAGCAAGAGTTCTTTCGCTGGTCTATGAGCCAATTGTGCATGCAGTTCTTCCTTTCACATTGGGACTGCTGACGGCTTGTGTGGGAGCCCTCTTCGGCTTCTTTGTAAACACAGACAAGATCGTGATTTCAAAAATTTCAGAGTGGATCTACAAAGGACCTCTACGGAACTTTATGTTAGGTTTCTTCACGACTATTTACGTCAACTCTGTTAGACCATCTGTCGAAGATTTTCCCCCCATAATAATAGGAGAGTGGATTACCATCGCCGTCGTGATGGCAGTTATACTCAACGCAACTAAGGAATCGCCCAAAGCCCTTCCTACCGATTCCAAATTCACAGATTGGAAGAGGCATACGAGAGAAGCCCAACGACAAACAGGACGCGCCTTTGAAAAATTGGTCGCTGCCCAAGAGAAATTTCTCATTCATGGGATCAAAGAACCGCTCCTTGTTTATCTGACACTTACCCTCCACGACCTGGGAGAGACTGAAGAGAGAATCCCCATAACTTTGGCTCCACTTATGACATACCACGCAAGGAAACCGCCATTCTGGAATCTTCCCTGGACAAAAAGGAAGGTAGCAGAGCAGAACAAGGAAGCCAGAAGGAAGCTTCTAGAGAGCCTCGTCCAGAAGCTAGAAAGGGTCGGATAGGATATGGACTTGGAAGAAGTAAGGAAAACTTGCGATAGAGTGGCCGAAGGAATCCGAAGAATCTATGTGGGAGACGAGCTGCTCGTCAGAAAAGTGTTGGCGGCAGCGTTGGCCAACGGACACATCTTGTTCGAAGACAACCCCGGACTAGGAAAAACGATGTTAGCTAAGACTATGGCCTTTTCTATCGGGTGCAAGTTCTCTAGAGTTCAATTCACCCCTGATCTCTTGCCAGCGGATATCCTTGGGACAAAAGTCTGGAGGCAGAAAAACGGATCCTTCGAATTGCTGAAAGGGCCGGTTTTCGCCAACATCTTGTTGGCTGATGAGATCAATAGGTCACCTCCAAAGACTCAATCCGCCTTGCTAGAGGTTATGGAGGAGCGGCAGGTCACCATAGAAGGAGAAACACATCGATTAGAGGAACCGTTCTTTGTCATGGGAACACAGAACCCAATAGAATACGAAGGCACATACCCGCTGCCTGAAGCACAAATGGATCGCTTCTTGCTCAGGCTCTCCACCGGGTACGCAGAAACGTTGGATGAGGAGAAATTAATTCTTAAGCGGCGCATAGACTGGAAAAAAGATGATCCCACCGTGGATATCGAGCCAGTAATCTCAGTGAACGAGTTTCGTTCCCTCCAAAAGACTGTTGAAAACAACATCTATGTGGATGACGTTATCCTGCACTATATTTCCGAGATTGTTAGAAGAACTAGAGCGCATTCACAGGTAGAAGTGGGGGCTAGTCCGAGAGGGGGACTCGCGCTACTCAAGGCCTCAAGGGCCTTGGCTGTGATGAGGGGAAGAGACTTTGTGACCCCGGATGATGTCAAAACCTTCGCATTAGACGCCCTCTCACACCGGTTGATTCTAAAATTGGAGCATTCACTCGAAGGCGTTAGAGAAAGAGACATCATAAAAGAAGTTGTAGACATGGTGCCTGTGCCAAAGGATTTTCGCCCGAGGCAATCCCGGTGACCACGCTTTCTAAAGAGGCAGGCCAACTCTTAACATGGTTTGCCATACTTTTTCTCGCTGGCCTATTCCTTGCGAATCCCGCAATTCTATACGCCTCCCTCATCCCGATTTTTATTTACCTTGTCGGAGTTTCCACACACCTCCCAAAGGTCGAAGTTAAAAGAATCGGGCTCACTGGTTCGGCATGGGTGGGTGAGACCAAAGAGACGCAGATAACCGGTCAAATAAAAGGTGGCATTGGCACTGTTATGATTTATGACGAACTGCCCAAACATTTTGAGCTCGTTGAAGGAAGCAACTATAAAGTATTATGGAAGGGGTTTCGAGAACGGCCATTCCGTTTTTCCTATCGAGTTAGGTGTACCAAACGCGGCAACTATTACTTCAGAGGTGTCAATTGGGAGGCAAGGCATGTCTTAGGGCTGAGAGCCCCTGAGCGTGGCTCCACTGAAGGATCAAGTCAATTAGTTGTACGTCCTAGGGTATTCAAGTTTCGGAGATTAAGGACACCCCAAGACCGCGCCTACGTAATGTCCCCCATGGAAAGCGTTGTCAAAGTCGGTCCGAGGAGCACCGACTTCCGAGAGATACGAGATTATCTTCCCGGTGATCCCCGTAGAGTAATCAACTGGAAAGCCTCCGCTAGAGCTTGGGCACGGGGAAAAGTCAACCCTCTGGTCAATGAATACGAACGAGAAGGAAAACAATCAGTCTGGATCTTCCTTGACGCCCACCCCGAGATGAGCACCGGCACTTCTGTCGAAAACTCTTTCGAACATGCCATCGAAGTGGTCGGCGGAATCGCCTACCACTTTCTAACAAGAGGCTTCCGGCTGGGGATGTACGTTTACAACGATTTGGGCGTGACGTTGTACCCAGAGACAGGCAAGAAGCAATTCTATCGGATACTTGAGGAATTGCTCAAGTTAAAGCCATTGGGAGTAGGAGTACACATCTACTGGCGCGAAGGCTTATTAAAAGCTGTAGAGAAGAACCGAAAGTACCTGATCACGCTCTCTCCATACATAGTAATCATCACCCATGTAACCCCTAACAGAGTGAAGGACCTTTCATACGGGTTGAAAAGAATAGCAAGCTATCGTGGAAAAAAACAAAGAACCAAAACCGTAGTTGTGAACATACTGCCGTACGACCTAATTCCGACAATAAACGATCTGGAAGGTTTCGCTGCCGATCTGCTGGAGGCCAGAAGCAAGGGACTTTCACGCTATCTCCGTAGAACAGGGGCAAGGGTACTCGATTGGAACCCCCGAGATCAGACTCTCGGAACGAAACTAATGAACTACATGAAACTAAGGTGAACGAATATGAAACTAGAAAGGGTAGCCCTAACGGCGTTACAGGTCTCTGTGATAGCCTTCATCAGCTACGGCGCGTCACACCTTTTCCAAGGCGTAGATGCAATAATTCAGGTGAACGGAACCCATGTCTACCGTTACATTGTGTACGCTGCTATCATAATACTGTGGTATACCTCTACGTCCAAGTACAACAAATATCTGGCGCTCTCGCTGCCATCTGTCCTGTTGGTAGTGGCCATACTTGGTCAACAGAAGGTCATAGATTCATTCCCCACGATTGTCCCCTTCCTAGCCACTTTGATTGGAGTTACTACCGTTTTAGTAGTCCCCGCAGCCAAAGGAAGAGGATTTATCGAGTTTCTCTTCGTCTTGATCGTACCAGCTCTTTTAGCAGAGTCAAGACTCGGAGGATCCATCATGCTAACTTCACAGGGCATTTTTACTTACGAGGTCTACGCCGTTACTATTGCAGTGATAGGAGGATACTTCTACCTCAGGTATGTAGCATCGGCCGACCTTAGGCATCGAGAGCTTTTGTCCAGAGGCGCAAGCGAAGAAGACACACATGCTATCAGCCGATGGAATAACTTCATAACAGGGGCGATTATCGCTGCCGCAACCGCGACAACAGCCTTACTGGCAACCGCTACATCCATCCTCACGAACATCTTGCAACCATACTTTGCAGGGCTACCATTACACATCTTTCTATTAGAGATCATTGTTGGAATAGTCATAGTAGCCGTAATCTACTATTTCAAAACGTTTGCTGGAAAGAAGTGATGCCTAACTTGCCATCCAGGAGATTCAATCCCGTGCGCGCACCCCTCGGGTTTATCCTGTGGTGCGGGGGGCGGGATTCGAACCCGCGGAGGCCTTCGCCAGAGGATTTCCCGTGAAATCGCAACTTTTCTCTTAAGTCCTCCCCCTTATCCTAGGGGCTTCTTCTCGACCCGACTAATTAGACCTGGCTCGGGTACCCCCGCTCGCTCATACTCAACTCTCACGCCTAACTTAAAATTTTGCATGCAAAAGTGTTTCGTGCAGATAACAAGCTCAAAGATCTGCACCGCATGGTTATAATGCGCGCGCGCAAAAGTCTCCAAAAGGTCTATTTACTCGCCGCCTTCATGGATAGTCGTTTATTCGCGTCTGCTATTAGTGGACGCGCTTCTTCTGCCATCAAAGACTCTGGGCTATATTCAAGTTTTGTCCTGTCTTCTCCAATTCGTTCTTCTCTCAAACGATTTCTAATCTGCTGAAGCGTCTCCTCGATAGCTTGCCTTTCTTCCTCAATTATGCTGCGTGTTTCCCAGAGCTCGCTCAGATCTTCCATATGTAGGTCGGAGTATCCTTCTTTGCGCATTTTCTCAGCAAGTTTGAGATCGTCTTTTGAAGGTTTTACGCTAAATTTCTTATCTTCGATGCTATGTCGCACCATTTGCAGAAAGGTCTTGTATGGATAAACCAAACATGGAATCAACACATAGTCTCGTATACTCAACTCGTCAAATTGTACTTGCGCTTGCATTTCGGCCTTCTCGATCTGGTCATTTTCAGGATTTGTTCGTAAACTGCTTCTTTGCGTTCTTTCGTCTTGTTCTGTAGGCAGCTTTAATAGTTCGCTTATTGCGAAGTATCGTCGTCGCCCGTCAATGACTATGTATTTGCCTTTACCGTAATAGAAATCCAACCGTTCAGGCAATTCTGCAACTTCAAAGGGCTTCAACAAGCCGAACTGCCCTACAGAACGTTTTAGGGCGTCCAAGTCGTCACGCTTCATAGTCTTGGAGGCTGTTGAACTTCTAGGGCCTATTGGTTCATAACTGGAAGCATTTGACTGGTTGGGATCACAAGCATCATATCCAGGTTTAAGGGAGTCAACGCATACCTGCCATGAGATGGCGAGTTCTGAAAAAGGTATATACTTTAACTCTATGTTTTTGCCTAACTTGATCGGTTTCAGTTTCAAGGTGGTATGGCTCTTTTTTTCGTTAACCTACTGGTTTGAAGCGTAGCTGCGCGCATAGTTATTTTGCGGGATTGGCTGGTCGCCGGATTGAACATGTTTTGGGGAGGAGAGTTCGCGACTCTCTAATGTATCCACTGAGGAATGCTTACATTCCATTATTCTGTTGCAGCTAAAACATTCATCAGGAATAGAAGCACTTCTTGGGAGAGCTCTTAGATACCCGAATTGATGCTTACATTCGTGAATAGTTTCTGTTTTCGGAGTCTCCCGAATTATTCTCTCTTGGATCGGAGAATCCACGCGCGCAGCGGGGACCGCCACTTCGAGGTCCTCTTGGGGAACTTTCTCTGGAATAGTGACCTTATCTGCGAAATTTCCTGCTAAATTCTTACTGACTTTTCTAGAATAGCTGTAGATTCCGCCCAGCAAAAAGCAGAGAGCAAGGAGCCGACTGATTTGCACGACCTCGTCAGTTCTGGTCGTCAACGACAAGTCCACCTCATGAAAAATTGTGACAATTGACCCGATCAGGAAGAGGGCACCAGACATAAATACCGGTATCCAAAATGATTTTCCGGTACCTAGGTGTCTAATAGCTCTAAAAGTGCTTAACCCCAATATACCTAAGCTCGCGGCAACTAACGCGAATATTATGTTGAAAGTGAGAATTAACCAATCCACGGATCATTCCCAACCAATATGCTATATTAAGATTTACGATATAGTTTAGCACCTCATGTCTAATAAGGCTTTTTGTGTATTTGCTCAACAGTAATACAGTTGATAACGCGAGGAAAAGATTCAGGCAATGGCATGGACGGTTTTTGCGATCGCATACGTAAAACACCATAAATTGCAACTTGATTTTCTTTATGTTCTGTCCTCACACCTCATTAATGAGGTATTGTAGAGTTGGAAAGAAGGCTTTCGTCTCGCGCGCACCTGTCTATGGAACACCAGAACACCTACAAAGAAAAGGAAATAGTCTCAGAGCTCACCATTATCAAGATTTCATCAAAGGAAGAAGAATATATGTTTACCATAGATTTAACCAATGGTATTTAGACTCACTGGAAGTAAATGGAGGTAAACCACTGGAAGTAAAAACCCTTAACTTAGCCTCCAATTTAGGAAGTACTTGGGCGGGTAGCCTAGCCAGGATAGGGCACGAGCCTCCTAAGCTCGGGGTCGCGGGTTCAAATCCCGCCCCGCCCGCCAGATTGTTCGGCACCGTTCTAAATGGCAATTAAAATTAATCACCGCGGTTCAATAGGTAACTAAGGGTTTTTGCATGGCGTCGAGCGATCTCAATGGAGAATTTAAACGGGTCTTTCTAATGATTGTGATATTTACGGTTCTTTTTCTGGTCTCTTCATACTTCTTCTCGATGATTCTTGGGCTAGCATCATTCTTCTTCACTCAGGAAGGGGTAGCCGTTAGCGTGCGTCCCTCTCCAAGGCTCCAAATCGTGCTATTTTTCCTACCCATTGAGATCCCAATTCGACCTAATGTAGGCCCGCTTTTTCTTTTCCTGTGGATCGTATATGCCGCCTGCTTTGCTGCGGCTTGGAGATTTAGAGAAAGCCTCCACAGCGTCATTAAAAAGGCTCTTTCACGCCCCGCGAAGAGCCTCTTCCGCAATTCGCTATTTGCCATGCCCATCATAGCCAGCATGACAATGAGTGCTGTCATTGCCCTGCATAGCATTCAGGAGAGCGGTGGAATACCAACTGGTGAGGTAACTTTGCCCGAAGATCCTTTTGAGACTCTTTTTCTACTGAGTTATTCCCCAGTATTCGAGGAGATTGGTTTCCGTGTCCTACCCATCGGCACTCTCCTATCTGCCTCACTGCTCTTAATTGGCCGAGCGAAAGCAAATGGATCATCGTGGATGACGCGGCTAAAACTCGTTGTTCTGGCTTTGCTGTACCCGGAGAGAGCGAAAAAGTTGGTTGGTGCGAAGACTGTTGGCGAGTTCGGAGTTAGAGGCGGGATAAGTCTAGGTGAATGGATGATGGTTATCTTGACTGCAATCGTTTTCGGATTGGCTCACTTTGGGGGCGGCTGGCAAGCTGGGAGAATCAGTTCTGCAGCCCTCCAAGGTCTAGTGTTTGCCTTGACCTACCTGATTTACGGCGTTCAGGCTCCGATACTTCTACACTGGTTCTTCAACTATTATTTTACCGCCTTCAATCTCGGGTCAGAGTTGTATCCAAACATATCTGCCATCTATCTCACAGCATGGACTATCACCATATTCTTAGGGATACTTGGGTGGCTAACAGCAGCCGTCTTGGCAGCCAAAAAAGCGGCTACGGTCCCCGTGAGGAGAACTAGACCCCCCGAAGTGGAAAGCTTAACCGAACCACGTGACATAAATCTCTCGGGTGAAAAGATGTGCCAGTAGTAAGAGTTGACATGTGGGAAGGCCGAACCGACGAAGTGAAGGAAAAACTCATTGAGGGTATAACAAAGGTCTTCACCGAAATTGGAGTGCGCCCTGAATGGGTAACCGTGATCATCAACGACGTACCAAGGGCAAACTGGGGTTCGGGTGGAAAACAAGCATCAAAGAAGAAAAAGTAGACCCAAGCGCTCCCCGGACGCGGTCTATTCCAGACCTGCCACGATTGCTTTCGAGAGGTCATCTATCTTAACGACTTTCTGTCTTCGTCCCTTCATGTCCCGCAAAACAACCTCTTCTTCTTTCAATTCTTCTGGACCAAGAATAACGGTGTGGGTAATTCCTCTTCGATCGGCATCTTGCAAAGCCCTAGAAACCGTACGCCCCATGACTTCTACCTCAACGGGTATCCCTGCCTTCCTTAACC
>CAYGAE010000059.1:7119-10443 GCA_964347855.1 uncultured Candidatus Bathyarchaeia archaeon | reverse complement strand
TCCAATTCCTTCTAGCCATGATGAGTTCGAATTTATGAGGGTCGAGACAGATCGTGAACAAAAGGGGTGCTTTGTACGGGTTCTGCTCTCTCTTCCGTGACAGCAAAACACTATAGCATTGATATGCAAAGGGCGCTTGTTGACCGGCTCTCACAATTGTTCTTATGATCTCGTCAGAGGGCATTTCATCTGTGTATTTTCGGATTGATTTGTGGGCAAGCATAGTCTGAATGACAGAATTTTCCTTCATAACATCTACCTCCCGCATGATGTCACAGTCTTCTTCGTGATGTTTCGAATTGGAGCATTTTAGCTTTTTGTGCGCGAACAAGCTTGATCTTCAGAAAGTCTTCTAGCTACTTGCGTCCCGTCGCAGGCACCGTTTTGTCATGCGAAGCTCGTGTGCGCGCCTTTTACTTCGGAACTGTTATGACGTGGAAGCATCGTTTTTTGCCCCAGATTCTGGACTCCGGGACTTCCATAGTGACGTGCGGGTTAACAGCCGCTGCAAGTCCTTCAAACCATCGCCACGAATAATTCTTGCATACGATTTCCCAAGGTGCGTCCAAGATTCTGGCTGCCTCCATCATGGGACAGAAGCCAGTGTTTTCACCCACAACTTTATTTCCTTCAACCCGCGTGCCTCTGAATCCTCCCGCTTGTTCGAGAGCTACATTCATCACCATAGCCACGGCGCTAGCATCTGTTTCCATGATGTTCATTTTCTGCTTGATGCTCTGACCGGTGGACTTACCGAGCTCGTAGAAATATTTCTGGGCTAATTTCAGCGCGTCATCCCCAAACTTCTTGTAGTTGGCCAGCATGTATCCAATAAGTGCAATCTGTGGTGCCACGAACTTCATCTGCTCTTCAGATAAGGGCATACTCTGCAAGAACCCCCGCATTCTGTATTCACAGTATCTGAATAAAAGAATAATGTGACCCTTAATGCTCGGGCATCCGCCTCTCCTCAGCCTCTTAGTCCTCTACAGCCTCTCCATCAGTGGTAGTAGTTGATGTTCAACGTTATCGACTGTGCGGGCGCGCACATTGAGAACCATATTTTTGCACAATTGATGTCAGGGCGGAGAGATTTCTGATCTTGAAATCAGGGGTCACCAAATCTGGCATTGTCCTATTTGGACCGCGCATAAGACGGACCGTACGTATACCCAAATTGTGGGCTCCTTGAATATCTGTCTTCGGATTGTCTCCGACCATGATAACTTCTTCAGTATTAAGTCCAAGATGATCCAGTGCCAAACGGAAAATCCCAGGGCCCGGTTTCTTGAGTCCAACTTCAATCGAAACAATCGTCGTGTCGAAGAACTTCTTTAGGCCCAGCCTTTCGAGAACTGGATCCATACCCGCCCCCCAGATATTGGCCACTATACCCAGCTTGAACCCCATCTTTTTCAAGCGTTTCAAGAGCTTCTTCACGCTCTGCCGAGGACGAACGTTCTCGATATATGGCCGCCAGTGGGCTCGCATGATTTCGTGCAGGTCGTCTTGGCTGTAGTTCGAGACTCCTAAAATGGCGAGAATTTCACTGAACTCTTCCTCCATACTGATTACGACGTTATCTGTCCTTTGCTGAAAGGTTTGCACCAATTTCTGTATCTTCGAAGCGTCGACCGAAACTCCAAGATCTCGGATTCTGTTTTGTACGTTCCTAGCAGCAACTAAATGAGTCTTCTCGATCTGGGGGTAGTACACCAGCGTGTGGCCATAATCAAAGAGGATGCCTTTGAGCTTTGTCATCATTCTCTCGTTTTATCTACTCCATCATCAATAATTTAACTCGATTGCATATATTCTTCTGGCGAGAGATGCGCGCGCGAAATTCTAAATTAGGAACACTAAGTGGGATTCCTTTTTGAACGCACTCTTGTCTCCTTTAGCCAAAGCAGAGGTGAAGCCGAGAGTCCTATAGTTAAAGAGGAAACAACAAATGGCGCCCACACGCCCCAATTGTCCCAAAGGATACCGCTGAGAGCATTTCCTGACATCATTCCTACCCACCATGTTGTTGCTGCAACTCCATTCACAAGACCCCATTTTGAGGAAGGAGTAGCATCCATCATGAGAGTTTGGTAGGCAGACCAGTGAATATTCAATATCGCATTTGACACAAACATGAGAACAATCAGCTCTATCATGTTTCGAGAGTAAGCCATCAACAAGAAAAACGGTGACGAAGCCACGAAAGTCACAAACATGACTTTTCTTCGGTCAAATATATCACTACATTTAGCTCCTGGTACTTGCACCATTATAGAAGCTACGCCAAACCCGATTGCATACATAATGCCAATGAACGTGTATTCTACATGAAACTTTGATATGGCGAAGATAGGGATCACTGGTCCTGTGGCGCCTATACCTATTCCTTGAATTACGTTGATCAATGAGAACAGAACTATGATTGACAGATAGTTATTACCCAAATTGACCTTTTCATTTTCGACCTCTTCAGGTTGAGCACGTGGTTTTCTTCTCGTCTCCTGCACAAGAAGTGCAAATGGGAAAACAGCGAACCTCAACATGAAACAGACGAAGAATGGAAATCGTATGTCGAATGAATCTGCCGCTATTCCACCTATGAAAGGAGCAACCGTGGACCCCACTAACCAAGCAATGTTTGTCCAACTGTAAGCTGAAGCCATAGTTTCGGTTGAGGAAACATCTGCAACTATCGCCCACCGAATTGGCAAGTACAGACCAGTGGCAAAACCTGATAGCATAACCCATGGCACTAGGTCTATCCAATTGCCCGCGAGAGCGTACATCAGAGGCGGAAGCACCGCGATCAATGTTCCCAATATGTGCAGTCGCTTCCTACCGTACTTGTCTGACAAGAATCCACTTGGGATCTGCATTAATGCCGCAACAGCATTAGATAGAGAGAAAACTAACCCAAGTTCTGTCATTGATGCGCCGAGAGAACTTTTTATGTAAATTGGCCAAATTGGGCTGATCAGATCAATGGCTAGGGAACTCACTAGGAAGATTGCAGAAAGCATTAGTATGTCTCTTCCGTACGTCATGAATCGGCTCAATGTTGCTGCCCCCAACCAAATTAATCGACCAACACGGAGAATTGCAGTCGAATATTTAAGAATTCGGGTCAACAGTTTCTCCATTGTTGGACGCGCTGTGAAAGACGTATATCTCCACTTGGAAGCTGCAAGAAGCGAATTTCTGGAAGAGAATGAAGAACACATTGAAGAAGTCCACCTGGTTTACTGGGAGTGAAGCGTCTCTCCCCAGTCTCCCTGCTAGCTTCAGTGATACATCGCCGCGTGTGCGACAATTTCTACTTCT
>CAYGAE010000059.1:5476-7019 GCA_964347855.1 uncultured Candidatus Bathyarchaeia archaeon | reverse complement strand
CACTTCTTTCTTAGTTATCGTTCCAGCGTGAAGGTTTTTTTGTACGTAGTTCGTGCTGGAATTTGATCCATCAGCATTCTTTCTTCCGGTTTCTTGCTTAATCGCAATGGCTGAAGTTTATCCGCCAGATCGATGGCCGCTTCCAATTTTGTGTTTCTTTCCGCATAGACCTGAAAGAGAACGCCATCCTTGTCAATGTGCTCTCCAAGTTTTGTCTTGAGGATGACTCCCGCCCCCTTTTCTTTTGGAGCTCCTGCTTCTCGGGCTATTTGAGCGATGCTCTCATTGTTAATCCATAGAACGCGACCCTCTTTCTCTGTTGTTATCTCTGCTTTTTTGTCGCCCACTGTTATCTCTTCAGGTCTTATCGTCGGCCTTCCGCCCTGTGCTTCAATTATTTCTCTAAGCTTTCTCTCCGCTTTTCCTGACTTCAGGAGACCTTCTGCTTTCTGCTTTCCGTTCTCGATGCCAACCATTTCGAAAAGCATGCCTGCGATACTTGTTGCTTTTTCTCGAAGGTCAACTGGTCCCTTACCCATGATTGTGGACAAGGCTTCTCTTGCTTCTAACGCCGGACCTATAGCATATCCCAGAGGTTGTTCTCCATAGGTTACAGCGCAGTGAACATTTATTCCTAAACGTTTCCCCAGATCTACGAAATCGTAGGCAAGTGTATGTGCCTCGCCATTTGTCTTTATTTTTGCCCCTCTTCCAGTCGGGATATCGATAATTACGTGTGTGACCCCCATGGCCTTTTTCTTACTCATGATTGACGGAAGAAGCAAGGGATCTATCGCCAGAGGATATTCAACTTGGATGAATAGGTCGTCTGCAGGGGCTAACTCCAAGGCACCACCCCAGACGATGCAACCATTTGTTTTCTTCACTACTTCCTTGATTTCTTTGATGGTTAGGTTTACGGGACACAACGTTTCAACGCGGTCAGCTGTTCCAGCTGGAGAAGTGACGGCTCTGGATGAGGTTTTGGGTATGACCTGTCCAGCAGCTGCAATGAGTGGAACTATTAGAATCGACGTCTTGTCGCCAGGTATTCCACCTATGCTATGTTTGTCGAGAATTGGACCTTTGTCAAATGTTACGGTGCGCCCGGTCTTAACCATCGCCTTTGATAGAGCTTCCACTTCGTCCATGCTTATGCCGTGAATATAAAGCGCTGTTACGAAGGATGCAAGTTCGGTGTCGCTAAGGTGACGTTCTATCACATCTTGGACGATAACCTTTATTTCACTTTCTCGGAGTCGTTCACCGCGTATTTTTGCCTGCACATGACTGAGCCCTTCAGGTCTTTCTGCTGGCTGCACTTCAACGTTGTCTCCGGTTTTCATTCCTAGCTTTGTTGAAATTTCTTCATAAAGCCCCACAGAGTTGCGTGGAAAGTTGCCTGCCACGTTGACGATGGCGATTGTCTCGTTGTTCTTATAGGTTATTCTGACTCTGTCGGAAGAGTGTACGCCCAAAAGACCGGCGGTTTCGTCATCCAAGATTGCGATACTTCTTCCGCCAGCTTGCAGGTCTAAAAGTC
>CAYGAE010000059.1:0-5376 GCA_964347855.1 uncultured Candidatus Bathyarchaeia archaeon | reverse complement strand
GGCGGTGTTGCCGCCGAGAGTTCAATAGGGACATGGACGGAGCTCACAACCGTCAAGCCCTACGTGGAGAAGCTTGCCGCCCGTGTCTTCAGCATCAAAAGTAACGAAGTGAAAATCTCTTATCCGCTTGAGCTTTTCGAGCCTGGAAACATGCCCAACATATTGAGCAGTGTTTCAGGAAACGTTTTCGGGTTAAAAACTCTGAAAAACTTAAGGCTTGATGACGTTGATTTCCCCGCGGAGCTCATCAGAAGTTTCAAGGGACCTAAATACGGTGTTGAAGGAATTCGCTCTCTTTTGAAGGTTCAAGATCGCCCGTTTGTGGGAACGATTATCAAACCCAAGCTTGGATTGAAAACTTCGGATCACGCAGAAGTCGCCTACGAAGCTTGGGTTGGAGGATGCGATATAGTAAAGGATGATGAGAACCTAAGCGATCAAAGATTTAATTCATTTGAAGAGCGTGTCATAAAGACTCTAGACCGGAGAGACAAGGCTGAGGACGAAACGGGTGAAAAAAAAGTCTACATGGTTAACATCACGGCGGAAACTAAGGAGATGCTGAAAAGAGCAGAGTTTGTGCTTGACCCCGGTGGCGAATACGTTATGATTGACATTCTGACTTGCGGCTTCGCTGCGCTACAAACGCTACGTGAACAAGACTTTGACCTTGTAATTCACGCGCACAGAGCGGGCCACGCAGCCTTTACGAGAAATCGCAAACATGGAATTTCAATGCGAGTAATAGCTAAAATTGCTAGGATTATAGGCGTAGACCAGCTTCATGTAGGCAGTGTTGTCGGAAAAATGTCTGACCCCCGAGAAGAAGTGTCCGAAAACTGTAAAGCATTAGAAGAGAAAATGGATGGCTTAAAACCAGTGTTGCCCGTTGCTTCAGGTGGCCTGCATCCAGGATTGGTTCCTGCATTAATCGCGTTTTTCGGCAAAGACTTCGTTATCCAAGCGGGAGGCGGTATCCACGGTCATCGAGACGGAACAGTGGCTGGAGCAAGAGCCATGCGACAAGCAGTGGATGCAACTCTGAAATGCACACCTTTGAAGGAATACGCTGAAACGCACAGCGAACTCGAAATAGCCCTGCAGACCTGGGGTCAGCAGGCTTAAAGCTTGTTACCTGAAAACCCACGGGTATTTTCTATGTATCACTTCGATTACTGAGTGGGGAGAGATTATTCCCTCTTCGCATATTATACCATGGATGAAATCTCTTCTTGTCACATCAAAGGCAGGGTTTCTTATAATCAGGTTTTTCGGATGACCTCTCCAAATTTCGTCTGAATCTCTCTCCTCGATTTTTTCGTAATCACCGTACATAGTGACCGGGTCGAACTTTAGAAGTTCGGAAACCACGTAGAACGGAGTTCTGGCCTCATGCGCAACAAGAGCTATCATGCTTGTGCCAATCTTGTTTATCACGTTTCCTTCAGAAGTTATCGCATCCGCTCCAACAATTACGAAGTCGGCTTGATTCATGAAAAAACGCGCAGCTGAATCCACAATTAAAGTTGCGCCGACATCTAATTCTAGCATTTCTTTCACGGTTACTCTGCCTTGAAAAACAGGTCTTGTTTCAGTGCAGAGAATCTCGAAAGATTTTCCGCCCTCTTTGGCTTTTTTCAGCAAGTAAGTAACCGTGGAAGAGTGGCAATGAGTTAGAATCACCGAATTATTTCTAATTCTTTTGGCTCCGATTGCAGCAATTTTCTCCCTTGAATCAGCAAGTTTCTTCAGGAATTGCTGCGAGGCCGAAGAGACTATTTCGGCTAGTTCCCCAACTCTCTTCTTGTCGTTTTTTTCCACCTGACTTATTATCCATCGGATGGCATTTCTCATGAGTGGTTCTGTCTCCCTCGAGACAAAGAGAATTTCCTTTGCCTCCGAAAGCTCCTCTAAAAACTCCTTTGCATTCTTTGTTTCTGTTTCCCGTGATAATGTTTCTATTGCTTTTATGGCCGCTATGGCAACGTTTCTGGCACCTTGAACTTCAAGCCGTCTTATTTTCTGCGCGGTCGTCTGAACTGATTCCAACAATTATCTCCACCTAGAAGGGTAGTTATCTTCTTAGCAAAAGAATACTCTATGGATTTTCGGTAGATAACTTTGGCTGTCTTCGTAAGCAGAGTCGACGGAACTAAACCGCGCGCGCAGTGGTAGAAAAAATTGGAAATGTTCTGTCGAAGATTTGTGTGACAAACTCAAGGGGATAAGTGCTTCAAAGGAAGCACGATTATGTGGAGAAGACATATTTAGATGAGTTGTGCGCGCATATAATCTAAATGGTTAGAGGTCTGATGGCCAAGTTAATGCGGGTCGGTGGATTATGTGGCCTTGTAGGCGTGGTGCTAACGCTGGCCCTGGTGCTTGCCGCTACAGCATACTCGCCGTGGTTTAGGTGGGACACAAATGCTCTCAGCGAGTTGGGTGTAGGTGAGGTTTCGTTCCTCTTCAATACTGCCATAATCATCGGCGGAGCTCTCAATTTCATCTTCGCACTCGGAGTTCGAGAATATCTGTTTGGAGGTCGACTGATTTTGATTGGAACGACGTTAATCATGTTCGGCAGTGTATCTATGCTTCTTGTGGGCATATTTACAGTAGCCTATCCGACCGCTCATGCCATCGTTGCGTTGGGCTACTTCGTATTGCCGCCCATTGGCTTCATCCTGATAGGGTTGGGTACGAGAAGACCCAAAATCAGAATGCCTAGCCTAGTAACTGGAATGGCAGCTTTGATGGCCATTTTGGTACTGCCGATCATGTTCCTAGTCACACCTTTTAAGGTCGGGTTCGCTGTTCCAGAGATGATGGAGGCTTTGATTATCGCAGCTTGGATAGTTTTCATGGGAGTGAAGCTTCTTCGCGCCCCGTATGGAGGAAACTAATTGAAGAGTTAAGGTTCGATTTCTTGTACAAAATCCAAACAGAGCTATCCTTACAGAGCTTATGAGGTGTACCAAGCTTCAGTGTTGCGCGCGCCCCTCGTGTCCCGCCCCAGAGTGGCCTTTTGAGATACAAGACCTGTCCAACTTGAGAACACCTCTTGTGTACACAATGCATATATCCCTCAGCTATCAAGTGCATGTGAAAATAGTGTTGCAAGATGACTAAGAATCAAGCAGAGGAAAGCTATCGTCTGGAAGGAATCGCCTTTGGCTTAGCCGACGGCTTAATCATGTGTTTAGGCTTAATAATCGGTGTCGCTGAAGCGACTTCTAACACTCAACTCGTATTGATTACTGGAATTATCGGCGGCTTTGCCAATGCATTTGGAAATTCCATCGGGTTCTACATGTCGCAATCGGCGGAAAGAGCGCTCCAAATCCACGAGACGACAAACCATGGAGCAGAAACAAGGATACATTCAAAACGGGAAGTGTTCACCAATAGCGTATTCTCATTCACCTCAACGGTTGCGGCTGTGGCGGTTCTACTCTCGCCATTCACGTTTCTGCTTATGGATCAGGCCGTAATCCTTACATTCTTAATCGGAACCACGATGGCATTTATCTTGGGAAACTACGTGGGCAAGATCAGCCACGAAAATCCCTACAGAACAGGATTAAAATATGCTTTGCTCGCGATTCTAGGAGCCGTCATCTCTCACTTAATAGCAGACTTCATCCTCATCGTAACCTAAAATCGCGCGCGCATTAAATGTGTCTGACTGCGTAGATATATCGAGTTTCGAAACAAAGCATTTTATTGTATCGCACGATACAATATGTATGCGAGTAGAACACAAGATCAGTTCTGCAAAGCTACAGAAAGAGACAAAATTAATGAAGGTGTCAACCTTAGAATCGCCACATAGCCGTGATTTCAAGAAGCTTCTACTGGAAGCGATAGATGAGACTCTATCTTCACTGGGAGATTCTTCGAAACGAGCAATCTATTTCTATCTTGAAAGAAACTTCTCAATTGACAAGCAGGACATTCCCAACAAAATTGAAGAGTTTACCAATGCTATTGAGAATATCTTTGGGAACGGAGCCAAAATTCTTGAGATACAGATAATGGAACATCTCTACAAAAACACGGGAAGCACTTTTGAGTATTCACCAGAAAAAAGTGACCTCTTTTTCGCTGACTACACAAAGGCAGTGCGCATACATGTGGGCAATTCTCCGGATGTACACATCTCCCAAGCCTCTTCACGTGCGCACACAGACCGCATTAATTGTAAACCAGAAAAAAGAAAAGAGTGTTTAGTGTTTACTTATCCTGCTTGATATTCTTCAGTAGATTGTACTGCTAGTAGTCGTGCTATCACAGCTCTTCCATGGTAAAGATTATGCGCGCGCGTCGCCGTTTTTTGTGTGTAGATATTCTCAAGCTGGCTAGTCAGTCGTTTAGGTGATTGCCAACGATCGAGCCGATAAAATTAAGACTAAGGCACGTGAAGTTTTTGTTCAAACGAATCTCATTATGAATTCTCTATAAGAGAAGCTGAAAAGAACGCGGCGAAAGTGAAAGTGCAGTGCGTTTCAAGATAAAGAATGAGCTGAAAGAGATCGACTACAAGAGACTCACAGAATTTCTGAATGACAACCCGAGTGTTTCGTTCGAAGTTCTTCCAGGTGTCGACTTAGGATTTGTATCTGTCAACCCGACTGTGATCACTGTTGAAGGTTTCGGCTACAAGATGAGCACAGAGATATTGTTTAAGCAATCGATAGGCTTCGAAGTCTATGACAGTTTAAAACTCAGTAACGAGCTGCGCAGTCGCTTGGCAGTCAACCGTCGAAATCTCCAATTGTCGAAGATAGTTATGGAACCACCTGATCTTGAACCTGATCTGAACATGATCGTCAAGACTATTGAGCGCATTGTAAATCAGGTGTGCAATAGGTTTGACAAAGTAGTTCAACAAACTATTGTACTTAGCGCTGAATTGTTGGATAGCCAACTGAGCATGATACTTGAAAAAGAAGAATTGGTGAAACGAGCTGAAATCTCCAGACCTTTTGGCACAATACATGCGAAGAGTTCCAGAGAGGCTAAGGCACGGGCAGGCGGCTTGATTCCATTATACAAAGAACGCGACAAGACCTACATGTATGACGCTAAACGAGTGTACTTTCTGCTACCGCATGACTTTGTCGCCCATCTCCTTCGCTGCGATGACTCAACGATGGTGAGAGAAGAGGAATTCGACACAAGAGGTAAGGAAGTTCTAAAAGATTTAGTATACAAGAAACGCCTGAAAAAATACGAAACACTGACTGGGATCACTTGTTATTATGCTCTGGATGATAAAACTCGAAGATACCTGGTGAAATTTCTTGGGCGCAAAACTTCTCGTTTTTAGAATGCTCGCCGAACTCCTCATGTCATCTAGTTGAGAAACTGCAAAGT
>CAYGAE010000058.1:2612-10479 GCA_964347855.1 uncultured Candidatus Bathyarchaeia archaeon | reverse complement strand
GTAGTTCCAGAAGTGTATATCTGAGCCCAAGTATCTTCACCCCCAACTATGACCAGTGGTTTACCATCTGAAGAACCCGCGATAAGAGTCTCATAATCAACATAGCTTTCCGGAGGAGAACGCCCAACAACTATGTATCTTTCAGGGCTAACCTTCCGCAAATTGGAACGAATGGAATCCACAACATCGACGAACTCTTCGCCCAGAATCATCGCCGTCGCGTCGGAATTGTCAACCACGTACTCAATCTCTCTGCCAATATAACGCCAATTAACGGGAACCGCAACTAGGCCAACCTTCGCAAAGGCGCAGTAAATCTCCACAAATTCAGTGCAGTTATGAAGCAAGACTGCAACTCTGTCGCCCTTGCGCAGGCCCAAATCCAACAGCACGTTTGCCAGCCTATTCGTTCTCAACTCCAACGCTTGATAGGTCCATGATTTCCCACGCCAATCCTTCAGTGCCGTTTTGTCAGGAAACTTTCTCGCATGCACATCCAAAATCTGACCCATGTTTAACCATGTCATATCTGGCTTCCAGCTTTCGTTACTGTCCATCAAAGATATGTCCAAGTTTTTAAAATGTTTACTTCTCCCCATTCAGTTCAACCGCCTTCATACTACGATCGCATCACCTCAGAAATTATATATCTCCTCTGTTGTCTAATCAGAGCAAAAGAGGCGCAGATAATGAAGGAGATAAGAAAAGTAGCGGTTCTTGGAAGCGGGTTAATGGGTCACGGAATTGTCCAGGTTTCGGCCCAGGTTGCAAAGTACGAGGTAAGCATGAGGGATATAAAACAAGAGTTCCTGGACAACGGAATGCGAATGATAAAGGACAGTTTACAGAGATTTCTGAGGAAGGAGACGATTTCAGAAACCGGGATGAAAGAAACTCTAAGCAGGATACACCCCACATTAGACATGAAGGAAGCCGTAGCAGACGCCGATCTGATAATCGAAGCCGTCCCAGAGAACGTCCAAATAAAAAAGAGCGTCTACGCAGAGGTTGAAAAACATGCCAGAAGGGACGCGTTGATAGTCTCCAACACATCCTCCATAAGCATCACAGACCTCGCATCAGCAACAAAGAGGCCCGAAAAATTTTGCGGCATGCACTTTTTCAACCCTCCACAACTCATGCGCCTGGTGGAAATCATCCGCGGGGCCAAAACATCAGACGAAACAGTCACAACAATAACTAACATCGCCAAAAAGATGGGCAAAGAGACGGTCATTGTCAAAAAGGACTCCGCAGGGTTCATCGTTAACAGAATCCTCATCCCAGCATTAAACGAAGCCCTCTACCTGGTCTGGGAAGGCATCGCAGACCGAGACGACATCGACAAGGCCATAACACTTGGACTAAACTGGCCCATGGGCCCCCTAAAGCTCCTAGACTATCTTGGCTTAGACACAACCCTATCTATTGCAGAGGTCCTGCAAAAAGAGATAGACCAAAAATACAGACCCTGCCCACTGTTGAGGCAGATGACCCGAGCTGGACTGCTAGGCAGAAAGACCGGAAAAGGCCTTTACGATTGGGAAAAGAAATAGCGCCATTTAATGAGGGAGTACAAATGAAATTTGAGAACACACTGTATGAAAAAAGTGCGGGAATAGCAACCATAACCATAAACCGCCCAAAAGCGCTAAATGCCCTAAATAAGCAAGCCCTACAAGAAATCTCAACGAGACTGGATGAAGCAGAAGAAGACGAAGCGATTAGAGTCATCGTCATTACAGGAGCAGGAGACAGATCGTTCTGTGTAGGCCTCGACCTCAAATCAGTCAAAGGTATCAGCGCAGTAGAAGGAATGAACCTCTCATTGCTCGGACAAAAACTAACTAAAAAGATAGAAGACCTCAAAAAACCAGTGATCGCCAAAATAAACGGCTACGCTCTTGGAGGTGGCCTAGAACTTGCCATGTCCTGCGATCTGAGAATAGCCTCGGAAAATGCAAGATTCGGACAGACCGAGTTAAATGTGGGACTGATTCCAGGCTGGGGAGGGACTCAACGCCTTCCGCGACTGGTAGGCAGAGGAACAGCCAAAGAACTGATTTTCACAGCTAAAATGATCGACGCAAAGACTGCTAAGCAGCTGGGCTTGTTGAGTGCAGTTGTGCCGTCGGATGGGCTAAAATCTGCTGTCAAAGAACTCGCTACTGAAATCATGTCCAAGCCACCAGTAGGCCTTCAGCTGGCCAAACAATTGATCAACAGCAGCATTGAAACTGACTTGACAAAGGGACTGGTGCAGGAAGCACAGGCCTTCGGCGTTCTTGCCTCTACTGAAGACTTCACCGAGGGAGTTGCCGCTTTTATAGAGAAGAGGAAACCCAAATACAAGGGAGAATAGTCTTTCTTTCAAATCAGTAAAGATAGACGAAGCTAAAACGACGGATTAGAATAGGGGTCCAATATGAGAAAAGTCGCGATCGTTGGTGGGGGGGCTGCACTGGCGGGCAAAAGAGATGCCAGCTGGCGTGACTTGGTGCAAGAAGCTGGAAAAGCCATGTTTGAGGATGTTGAGAACGTGTCGCCAAAGGATGTTGACTCAATTTTTGTCGGGGCGGCTCAACCTGAAAGATTCGCATTCTTATCGTATGTAGCTCCGTTGGTGGCTGAGCATATCGGTGTAACCCCGAGGAAAGTCCTTGCGAGAACAGAACTCGCCTGTGTGTCGGGTCAAGCAGCCATCAGATATGCGTGGAACTGTGTCGCAACAGGTATGTCTGACGTAGCTGTTGCCATCGGAGTGGAAAAGATGTACCCACCGGATATGGCTGAAGCCCAGACCAGTATGGCGTGCGTGTTGGATCGGGAATGGGACGGAGTCAACAGCATCTCGGCGCCTCCATTCTTCGCCATTACCGCTCAAAGACACATGTATGAGTTTGGCACCACCGAAGAACAGATGGCGTTGGTTTCTGTGAAAAATCATCATTACTCGTCCATGAATCCGATAGCCCACTTTCAGAAGGAGATCACAGTTGAAGCCGTGCTTAAATCACCGGTGGTGTCACCGCCCCTTAACCTCTTTGACTGCTGTCCAATGACAGATGGTTCAGCCGGAATCATACTAGTTGCAGCAAAGGATGCCAAAAAGTACACAGACACACCCATGTATCCCATCGGCTCTGGACAATGCGCCATAGGAAACGTGATCAACAACCTAGCAAGCTTGACAGAGTGGGTTCCACTTAAACTAGCCGCAAGGGAGGCTTGGAGAACCGCAAAAACCACGAAAGATGACGTGGACATCGCTGAGGTGCATGATTGCTTCACAATATCCGAGATAATGGAGTATGAAGGACTCGGATTCTGTGAGAAGGGAAAGGGTGGACAATTCATTGAGGAAGGGGAACCATACATTGGGGGCGAGGTTGCCGTAAATCCAAGTGGCGGAATCATGGGCTGCGGGCATCCGATAGGTGCAACCTCAATTTATCACACCATTGAGATACTAAAACAATTTAGAGGAGATGTTGACAAAGGAAGGCATGTTAAGGGCGCCGACATAGGAATCCAGCACAGTCTAAGTGGTGCAGCGAATCAACACTCCGTAATAGTCTACGGGAGGAAACCGAAATGAAGGGAGTGAAGTTTGAAAAGATAACACGCGAAGAAAAGATAAAGCGCCCACTCATGCTAGATTTCTACCCACTCCAAGATGAGAAACACACAAGGATCAGCCAGTTCTTCAAGAGTCTTAGGGATGGACGTCTGACAACAACAAAATGTGAGCAATGTGGAAAGTTGTTGTGGCCCCCACGAATCGTCTGTCCTGAATGCTTGTCTGACGAGCTTGAATGGGTTGACTTAGGTATTGAAGGAGAACTCTATGCCTTCACAGAAGTGAGACTAGGTGCACCATTAGGCTTCGTTCAAGATGTTCCGTTCTGTGTAGGCGTAGTCAAGATCGGCGGGCTTCTAATATCTGCCCGCATTGACGACACTACGTATGAGGAACTGAAAATCGGCGACAAAGTTCAGCTGAAAGTCGTAGAATTCGATGACGGAAGAGTGTTCTACAGATTCGTACCAACTAAGTAACTGTGCGTGCACGATAGCATGAAATACGCTCTCATTTGCGTTCAGGAAGTTTCGAGTATGCTCCATCAGACGTTCTATAAACTGCTAATCGTCCAACCGTCTCCCAACTATCTCCGTTTCTGCGTCTGAGTTGGACAACAATCACTTCAGCTTCCGGATCGGTTTTTCCACGCCAAACAGTGACACCTAGAAAATCCTGTTCGTTGAGGCGTGTGTAGAACCGTGCTTTTGGCTGTTTCAGCTGAGAGGTTGAGTCCAACTTTCATCACGTAGTTCTTTGGCGAGCTCACGTTTTATTGTTTGGGTATGCGCGCGGGCAGAATTCTCACGCGCCGATCCTATGTTTTTCCCAGAACTTTTCTATTTGTTGAGCGCAATCCGTTGGGCTTCTTAGATTTTTCATTTCCTTCTGGAAGTAGTTTGGCAGTTGTTGTTTGATGCTTGGGCGAGTGACGCGTTCGTCCAGGATCGCTATGCATCCCTTATCGGTGGATGATCGGTGGACGCGTCCGCAAGTTTGAATTAGGCGAAGTATCGCGGGAGTTAGGTAAGCGTATGTCCTGCCTTTTGCCGGGAATTGTTGATTGAAGTAGCTTATTAATGCCTTTTGGTAGACAGTCCAAGTTGCGTATGGTAAGCCTACGGTCGCTACGCATGTTAGGAGATTGCCGGGGTAATCTATTCCTTCGCTGAATTTTCCGCCCATAACCCCCAACAATAGGTTGTTGGTTGACCGGGTTAACTGTTCAATTACTTCGAGTCTGTTGGTCTTGCGTTGTTCTATTATCTCGTGTCTATTGGTTTTGATCAGTGGCAGAACGGTATGCATTAGGCTGTAGCTGGTGAAGAAGACGGCCATGTTGCCTTCATTCGCTTTGGATATGGCTTCAATGTAGTGTTTCCATTTCTCTAGCATTTTGTCGGTTCTCTTTTCGAATCTTGATGATACATCTTCTGCGACTAGAATTAGCCTATTTTCAGGTGGGAATGGGGAATCGAATTCTTTGAGATGGACGCCGTCGTGGTTGTAGAGCATCAAGTCTCTGTAGACTTGTGGGGGGGACAGGAAACCGCTCATAAGGATGCTTCCTTTTGCCTGTCGCAAGGCAGCATCAGTTATGTCCCTGCCATCGAAGCCTCTGACTTCGAGGATGATTCGGTTCCTCCAGTCCCTCTGAATTAGGTGGGTGTACTTCGTTCCAACCTTTTCGAAGAAGTTCTCCATGAACTCACCCACTCGGTGGTTATAGCTGAAGATCCTCTCATAGCCGAGTTCTTGACGTGTCTCTCTCACATGTTCTCCATATTCATGAAGCGTTTCTGCGGCTTCAGCGCCGGATGATCCGCTTTGGTCAAGAAATAAGTCACTGACTTCTCGAGGGCTAAGTTGCTTGAGCGCTTCCTTTTCCAAGGTCCTTTGGCCGCGTTGAAATATCTCCTCGTATAAGACAGTGAGATATTCTTGTACTGACGACAGAGCCTCGTGTTCGAATGTTTCAGTTTCTTTGAGGGCCCCTTCTACCGTGTTTTGTGTTAGTCTATCGGAAAGCAGTTCCCTCGAAAAGGCTGGGAGGTTGTGCGCCTCGTCCACAATAAGATTGATCTTAGACAGCCCGACTCCGAAACTCTTCAGTAATGCTTCTCTAACATGAGGGTTGAACGTATAATGGTAGGTTCCAAGGAAAATGTCTACTCGATTGAGAACTCGCTTTAACGCCTCATAAGCGCAGAATCCATGCCGGCTCATACGTCTGACTGCTTCTCGAGGAGCAAGAATCTCTCGGGCGCAGTCTAACGCCTCTTCTTCAGCTTCCTTCTTTTTTCGGTTTATGTTCCAGTAGAACTTGCAGTAGGGTTTGGTAGAGGACTCACAGTTTTCTTTCAGTCTTTGGCATTCCTCTAGGAAGTCAAAATAGGCGAGGTCGCCTTCTCTGCGTAAGGGACACATGTCCTGTTTGCTGAAGAAGGATACGGCTAGGGGGTTACGCCTCAAGGCCTTTAACTCCTTAAGATAGATATCTAGTTGGCTTCTGGTTCTGAAGCAGATCAAAAGTTTGTTCTCTCCGAGCTGAGGTAGAACAGCCAGCAGGGAGCCTAGAGACTTCCCTATACCGCAGGGGGCACTTCCTAGAAAAACCTCGCTGCTTTTGATGGCCTTAGACGCCTCTCCGATAAACTCCATCTGTCCCTTCCGCACTTCATAGCCTTGGGGAAGCCAGCCCTTCTCTGAAGCTTTGCCTCTGACTCTTCCTTCTGCTTGTTTGCCAATTCTCTTGAGGAGCGTAGAAAGCTTTTTCTCTGACATTAGGTATGTCCCGCAGCTGCGGCAAAACCGATCCTGTTCATATTCCGTATGGGAATACGTTCTTCCGCACTTCCGGCAAGCATAGATCAGAGGCAACTTCCTCACAGTTCATAACTTAGGACAAAGAAGTATAGATTGTTTTTCACCCCCCCACAACTTGTGCGTGATATTCAGGGTACAGGCAAGAAGAGGTCTCAGTTCGAGGCCTTCATCATCATTTCGTATAATCTGGTATTCTTTTTTGCAGAACCCCTTCTTTTAGTCCTATGACGTATTCTATTACGTCGTCGGGTTTTCTGAAATGTAGGTTGAGGAGTTTTTGGAGGCCCCACCCTGAGCATTTTATGCTTGAGATTACGGAGGCAATGGTCACCGACTTCATCAAATCGTCGGTTAGTTTGTAGGCTGCCAGGAAGGCCCCGCACCACGTGTCGCCAGCTCCTGTGGTGTCGACGAGGTTCTTGAGGGGAACATTTAGAGCTGGAACCATCTGTATTCCAATGTTTTCTCCTTTTATTATGGCTCCCAGTTGTCCCAGTGTGATGATTAGCATTCGGGCTTCTAAGGCTCTCAAGGCGGTTGAGATGGAGTCTGTGCGGGTTAGCGCTTTGGCTTCTATATCGTTCAGGATAAAGAAGTCGGCCTGTCGGGCGAGTTTTTGGAGGATTGTTCTGTTGCTTCGGTTCTTTTTGACGTAGTCTATCCATGTGTTGAGGGAGATTCGCGTTTTCTCTGAAGTTTCTCGTATCTTTTGAACGATTTTTACAACTTTTCTGGGGCGCATTGGTGAGATGTGGACTATGGTTTCAGGGGTGAGCGAGTGAGTCAGAATAGCCGAGGCTGTTATCTTTGAGCCAGCGCCATGTATGGCTTTGAGATACTCTGCTTCTCCAAGCTCATTGTATTTGATTTTGAACCTTGTGGAGGGCATGTTGAAAGTTTTGACACGATCGAAGCCCAGAAGTCTTAGCGTGTCCTTGAATTTGTAGTCTTTTCCAATGGCTGAGACTAATGTTACATCTTTAACTAATGATCTCGCTGCCGTGGCCGCATACAACGCGGCTCCTCCAGCTTGAGTTTTGGTGCCATTTTGGTTCTCTACTTGATCTGTGGAAACATGCCCGATGAACATTAGGGCGCAAGCCAACGGTGTGTCCCCTGGGATGTCCTCTATACTGAACTGAAATATCTAACTTGTCCATTTGCAGTAGACTAAGGACCGGTGGATCAAAAGATGGGTGACAGGAGTTATGGACTCTTTTTAGCCATTTTCTAGAGGCGATTCGGTCTCCACCCAGCTGAATTTCCTCTGAAGGGCCTTCGGATAGTACAGCTTCCAATCGTAGTCAATCCCCCTTCCCCATTCATAATAGATTCGTGGGTCAATGTAATTCTTCAAGGATGTTCCTAGGTTGTAGTCACGTGTTTCCTTCTGAGTCTCTATCTGAAGCTTAAGCTTATCCACCCCTGTTCTGTCACGTTGTCTTCGACCGCCCAATCTCT
>CAYGAE010000058.1:0-2512 GCA_964347855.1 uncultured Candidatus Bathyarchaeia archaeon | reverse complement strand
CAATCTCTTCATCTGCCCTTGATGATTTGTCTGCAGCTTTCTAATGCGTTCTTTCTGACCGGCCACACGCACCCGCTGGAGCCTAACACGTTTCCTCAAGGTGCCAATTTGCTTCCCCTGCTCTTTTCTTTCTGCAAGCTGCCGGTGAGAAGTCTCCAGCCTCTCCTGTAGCACCGTAAGCCTTTCCTTAGCCTTCCCTAGTCTCTCCCGATGCCTTTCCTGCTGATCTGCAATCTTCTGCCTCAGCTTGTCGTGGGTCTCCTTCGCCCTCGACTTCAAAGCCTCTAGGCGGACTTTCTTCTTCTCCAGAGAGGACCTCCAAGTTTTGCGGATTGTACGACGATGGTTACAGACCTTAGCAGCCTCGAGATTCGCCATCGTGGCCACATACTTCTTCCAGTACTTGGGATCGTCAACTTTGACGGAAGCTTCCTGCAGCTTTATCTCGACGGCTTCAGATGAATAGTAGGTGCGGAACACCTTCGCTGACAGTCCAAGCACCACCTCATCTAGGAATCCACTCACTTGCTTTGAGCTGACTCCATAGAAGAGGCTGGACTTGGCGTTGCCCGCGAACTCCTTCAGGTTCTCCAGAACACTATTCGGGAGTCCAACCCTAAAGACATGACGCACGGCATCCTTCCCAAGAAAGTCAAAGGTGACAGTACCATCGCCATTGAAACTTACATGCTCTGGCCTTAGAGTCGAAGCACCAACCGTGTCCGCTTCGTCTGGATCCTTCTCGTCACCAACCCTAATCTTCAGTCTATCAATGAGGAAACAGACAGTTGCAATCTTCCTCCGCCGTCCGTCCTCAGCGTCGAGACTGTCCAAGATATGCCTCTGAACATCACTAATCTTTTGACGTAGCTCTCTTGCTTTGTTAAACTTCGCGATATCCTTCCTCTGCTTCAGAATGCTGGCCTCAGAAAACCAGACGTACTTCATCTTGCCTGAGAGCTTGTCTCGCCACCGAGCAATCCACATCGCATCGGGCTCCCACACAATAGCCTTCCAGTTGCCCAGCGGCCTAGGAGCATCTGGCGACAGGTTAAGTTCAACATCCTCCTCTTGGGGGCCCTCCTTCCAACGCCCTCTCAAAGGGTGCTTCCCTCTACCCATGAAGATGCAACTGGGCTCAACAGCATAGTTGGCCACTTCCATCCGGATGGCATCAACCCAAACATATCCATACCGCTCCTTGTTCGTCTCCCGCTGAGCCTTCCTTTGCGCAGCAAGCCTTTTCCTCTCCTCCCTTGAAAGGCTTAGCTTCCACCTACGCTCGTCTTCCACAAAAGCAACTACATCAGCGTAGTCAACCTCGCCAGGCGTAACACGTACACCCAGCTTCTTTGCGAAGTCGCGATGAAAGTTTCTCGCAAAGATGCTATCCTCAACATATGGAGTGCCAACCTTCCTAGCCCAAGCAACAGCCATCTCCTCCTGCTCAGGCGTCAACCTAACCGCATCGCCCCTCACCCTGACGATCAGACTGTTTCCCTCGTATCGAGGAGGAACAAGAACACCGTTATGCTGCAAATGCTCCATTCAGCTTGTCCGCCTGCACAGATTCTTAAACGGAGGCAAAAGAGGACTTAAACCTTGCTTACCTGAAATCCATGCACGCGGGAAGACGACGTGATCCTACTTGGTGCTTAGGAGGCGAGGCATGTTGAAAACGATACTTTTTCCATGGATGCGAATGATGGAGATGGGATGCGTGCACACTGCTGCTGAAGTTGAGTCTATAAGCAATATAATTGAGGAACTGTTTATATAACTTATATAGCACATCTACGACATGGCTCAGTCAAGGTCTTGAGGGGATAAGAATGGAGATCAGAAGACTACAGAGAATCAAAGGCGGCAGTTTCACTCTATCGCTTCCAAAAAACTGGGTGGAAAAGAGAAAACTCAAGCGGGGAGAACAGATCGCCGTATCTGAAGAAGAAGACGGAAGCCTAAGACTGCACCCGGTTGCAGTATCCATTGAAAAGCCGCTTGAGGTGGTATTAGCGCTTGAAGACTACCCTGATATGAAAGCTCTTGAATACACCATCGGCACCTTTTACATACAAGGAAGCAACAAAATCAGCATCACCTCAAAGGAAATAATACCCGCAGAACAGAAAAGAAAGCTCAAGCTCCTTCGTACAGATTTGCCTGGCGTCGAGATCGCTGAAGAAGAGGCCAAAAAACTTAGTTTTCAGGTTCTGATAGATCCTGCCGCCTTTTCCCTCGAATCCCTTATAGAGAAAACATCAGCATTCTCACTTCATCTCCAAGAGGACGCAGTAAGATCCCTCGTGGAACGAAATCTCCAACTAGCAGAGGAGGTATTAGAGCGGGGCAAAGAAGCGCAGAGACATTACCGAATGACGATAAGGCAGGTGGCGCTCGCGAGTCTAAATAAGTCTCTAGGAAGGAGGATTGGAGTTAAGAGTTGCCAAGAATGCGTCACGTTTGCCTTGATCGCACGTGACTTGAGTAGACTGGTTTATCACTCTTCGTC
>CAYGAE010000057.1:0-10646 GCA_964347855.1 uncultured Candidatus Bathyarchaeia archaeon | reverse complement strand
GCGTGAAGTTGTGGAAGATTTTTTATGATAAAAATAATAATTAAGACAATATTTTTAAACAACCGTTGTGTCATTTGATCTTCTCGGAATCTTTGGGCACCCTATCTTCAAGAGGTCGCATAGGGAAATGTCGGACGAAACCCGGATCGGAGTGTTCATCTGTCACTGTGGAGGAAACATAAGCGACACAATAGATGTAGAACGCGTTAGGGAAGTCATAGGTTCCCTTGAACAAGTAAAAGTCGCCGATACCTTCGAGTACCTATGTAGCAACCCTGGGCAGGGAATGATCAAAAAGGCGATTAAAGATCAAAAATTGAATCGAGTTGTCGTGGCTTCTTGCTCTCCGAGAATGCACTTAGACACTTTTAGGCAGGCGGTTGAATCTGGGGGAATCAATCCTTACCTTTTGGAAATGGTTAACATCAGGGAACACTGCAGTTGGGTTCACGATGATCGAGAAAAAACGACAGGAAAGGCTACTGCACTTCTCCGTGGTGCCGTGGAACGAGCACGTCATCTGGATCCTCTAACTCCCAAGAGCCTGAAAGTGACAAAGAGCGTTTTGGTGATCGGGGGAGGCATCGCAGGGATATACTCTGCTCTTGAGCTGGCCGACAAGGGCTATCAGGTGTACATTGTTGAGAGGAACCCTAGCATAGGAGGTCACATGGCTCAACTCAGCAAGACGTTCCCAACCTTTGACTGTTCAGCCTGCATTTTAACACCAAAGATGGTGTCGGTATCGCAACATCCAAATATTAGAATCTTGACCAACGCAGAGCCTATTGCCGTCAAGGGCTCTCCAGGAAACTATGAGGTTAAGATTGTAACAAAACCAAGGTATGTGAACCTTGAAAAATGTACCGCTTGCGGGGAGTGTGCCCAAAAGTGTCCAGTCAAAAAGCCAAGCAGTTTTGAGGAAAATCTAACCCAAGAAAAGGCCATTTATATACCCTTCAAGCAAGCCATCCCCAACGCCTATACGATAGACAAAAATTACTGCCTGTTCCTTACTCGAGGAGTTTGCCGAATTTGTGAAAGATTTTGCAAGGGGGAGGCCATAGACTTTGCGCAGGAAGATGAGATTGTGGATTTGAACGTGGGGGCTATTATCGTCTGTACTGGTTATAGCCTGATAGATCCTAAGCTCTTTGGGCAGTACAGTCTTGGTTTTCACCCAGATATTATAACGAGTCTCCAGTTTGAAAGGCTCATGTTGCAGGGTCTCCATAGACCTTCCACTGGAGAAGTACCCAAGAAAGTGGCCTTCATCCTTTGTGTAGGAAGCCGTTCAACCGTCACCGACGGATGCAGTTACTGCTGTAAGATTGGTTGTATGAACGCCATAAAACATGCGTTATTATTGGACAAGGCGGTACCAGGGGCTGAGCCTTGGGTCTTCTACACCGATGTAAGGGCCCACGGCAAAGGCTATGAGGAGTTCTATGCCAAGGCTAGAGAACACCTCGCGAGCTTCATCCGAGGGCGGGCAGCAGAGGTTATACCAAACGGTAATAGTGTTATTGTGAAGGCGGAGGATACAATTCTTGGAGAGCAGATTGAGGAGCCCTTTGATTTGGTTGTGCTCAGTCCCGCTCTCATTCCTAACACAGGAACCGAGGAACTTGCTGAAATGCTTGGCATTGATTTGGGACCCGACGATTTCTTCTTGGAGGTTCACCATAAGCTTAGAGGGGTTGAAACAAAGAGAGAAGGGATTTACATAGCGGGATGTGCCCAAGGCCCAAAGGATGTAAGAGAGACTACGATGGAATCCATGGCCACAGCATCAAAAGTGGCAACCTTCCTCGGGAAGGGAAGAATATCAGTTTCCCCTGAGGTGGCCTACCTCATTCCTGGAAGGTGTGATCTCTGCGGGCTTTGTATTGATCACTGCCCAACCAAGGCCATCAAGAAGAACAAAAAGGACGTCGTAATTGATCCCATATCTTGTGTAGGATGTGGAATATGCGTTCCTCTGTGCCCCCGAGAGGCTATTGACTTGAAGAACTGCACGGAAACGCAACTGAATGCCCAGATCCAAGGAGTGAGTGAAGAAGGAAAGCCGTCACCGAAGATAGTTGCATTCCTTGAGAAAATGACAGCTTACGCCTCAGCTGACTTGGGCGGACAAAGTAGACGAAGTTATCCTCCTGAAGTTAGAGTAATAGGAGTGCCGAGCATAGGTCGTCTGGGTCTAAAACATTTACTACGCGCCTTCGCGTCGGGGGCAGACGGCATAATTTTCGTCGAGGGAGACGACAGTCTGTTAAAAGAGGATCAGCTAAGAGAGCGCGTTATCCAAATGAAAAAAGACTTGCGCAAATTTGGGATCAAGCCTCTGAGAATACAATCAACCACTACGACCATTCCGCAGTATGAGAAGATCATGAGCCTTTTCGACGCTTTTGTTGAACGAATCTCAAAAATCGGCCCTGTAAGCCCAGAGAAGCGTGAAGAACTTAAGAAATATCTAGAGAGTGAACAATATGCAACATGAAGGTGCTGAACACAGCGAAGGAATGAAACTCGTTGCATCATTGACTTCAAAGAGAGCCAGACAGGATTTCGTCAAAGAGGTCACGAAGATGCCTGGAGGAGAAAACATTCTTGACTGCATACAATGCGGCCTATGTGCCGGCTCGTGCCCAACGAGGTTTGCTATGGATTATTCCCCCATGCAAATCATAAAAATGATGCACCTGGGCATGAGAAAAAGAGTTTTGTCGAGTTCAACCATTTGGATATGCTCTACTTGCTACACCTGTTATGCCCGTTGTCCAAGAGCCGTAGACCTTACTACTCTCATGATGTCTCTGAGAAACCTAGCTATGCAGGAGAATTTCGTGGACAAAAATGGGACAAAGCCCAAGTTCCACAAAGCGTTCTTTGAAATCGTCAACAAATACGGAAGAATGCATGAACCGGAGCTTCAAACTAGAAATCTAAAAAAATCTGATCTTAGAGGCCTTTTCCGTAACGCCGCTTTAGCGTGGAGACTTTGGAGAAAGGGAAAACTGCGGATACGAGCACCGAAGATCAGCCGAAGCACTGACTTCATCAACATACTTGAAGGGACAGGCGAGGAGGAATCTTGATGAGATACGCCTTTTATCCTGGATGTGCAGTGCACTCCTCCTCCAAAGAGTACGGAGATTCATGCAAAGCCATTAGCAAAGTTCTGGGCATAGAGTTGGTTGAAATACCTGATTGGAACTGTTGCGGAGCCATCGATGCAATCTACTCCTACAAACCACTTTTCTCTATAGCCATCGACACCAGAAACTTATCCTTAGCTGAAAGAATGGAGATGGATATCGTAACTTTATGTAGTGCCTGCTACTACACCTTGTCTCGAACCAACAAACTACTTCACGAAGATTCTGGTCTGAAGCACAAAGTTGAAGAGGTGCTAAGCAGTACTGGACTCAACTACAATGGCAGTGTCAAAGTAAGGCATCTTCTTGAAGTTCTCTTATCAGATGTGGGTCTCGAAAGAATAAGTGAGAAGGTCAAGATTCCGTTGAAGGCTCTGAGCGTCGCGTCTTACTATGGTTGTTTCTTGGTAAGACCGCCTGATCTAACTGATTTTGATGATCCCGAGCACCCGACATGTTTGGATGAACTAGTTGAGACCCTTGGAGCTTCCAAGGTTGAATACTATGGCAAAATCAGGTGTTGTGGAGCCTCGTTCGCCATAACTAACGAAGCGGTTATGTTAGAACTGTCTAAGGATATTCTGCTAAATGCTAAGGATGCTGGAGCCAACTGTATGATAACCGCTTGCCCTCTTTGTCACTTTAACCTCGACGCAAAACAGAAAGATATCGAGTCGAAATTTGACCTAAAAATAGATCTTCCCATACTTCATTTTACTCAATTAGTTGGTTTAGCCTTTGGGATAGAGCCGAAGCAATTGGGACTTCATAAAATTTGCGTCTCTCCAAAGAAGATCCTTCCGCAATATGCGAGGAGTGTGACTTGAATAATAGAAGAAAGACTTTCATTTCGTACCCTCGATAGAGAAGTTATCAAAACCGGAATCTGTGCAGCATGCTATGGATGTGTAAGTTTCTGCACGGCTAACGAGCTGAATGTGCTGGCAATCGAGAAGGATAAACCTGTATATTGCGATGAAAAGAACTGCCTGGAAGACGGCATATGTTACCTGATCTGCCCGAGGACTCCGGATTTGGACAAAGCTATAGAGACTAGATTCGAGTTTAGGGAACCTATAGGCTCCTATGTCGCAGTGCGAAGCCTGCGCACCACTAATAAAGAAATCGCCAAAGTCTGCTGTGATGGCGGGGCAGTTACAGGTCTTCTGAAGTTCCTACTAGATACGAAAGGAATCGACGGCGCTGTGCTCTCCAGAAGGGAAAGCCTATGGAATAATGAACCCATGATCGCGACGACGCTCGAGGACTTGCTCGCGTGCGCTGGGTCAAGCTTGGATCAATCCAGAAGTGTTAGAGATTTAGGGGACTTAACAACTTACGCCCCAATATTCGGCGCGCTCAAAGGATCAAATTTGCTGGACCTAACAAAGCTCGCGGTAGTAGGCACTCCATGCCAAATACTGACGATTCGAAAGATGCAACTACTCCGTATCGTTCCGAGCCACTTGGTTCGCTTCACCATAGGCCTCTTCTGCTTCGAGAACTTTCTCATGCACGACGATGGAAGGAGATACCTCGTGAGCAAAATCGGGACAGATCTAGATCAAATCGAAAAGATCAACTTGAAAGACGATTTCATCGTAAGGTTGAAAGACGGAAGAGTTGTACACACTGATCTGGACGATCTCGGACCCATCGTGCGTTCAGCATGCCTAGCGTGTACAGACTTCTCCAACTATACTGCGGACATCTCAGTGGGCGGACTAGGGTCCCCTGATGGCTACACTACTACATTGGTGCGGAATCGTGCCGCTCAAAGGTTGATCAACCAAGCCATCAACCATGGCTACCTTGAGGAAATAGAGGGAGGAGGAGCCATTGAAAAAATCGAGAGGATGGCTAGGAGAAAGAGAAATCGTGGAAAGGGTGTGTTCGCTGAGAGAAAAGCGAAACATGTCTCATGACATGCCTTTGCGCATTCACGCGAAGAAAAGCGATCACGCGTGTTTGGGATCAAAATAATTCATTTTTATCAAAAAATATATAAAAAAGGGAGTCCACATAACTATCCGGAGATCTGTGAAGCGTGTCCCTGATGAGCCATAGATCGTGTCACTTGGCGGGGGTGAACAACGACGATCTCAACCGGTTTGTTAACGAGATCAAATCTTTCCTAGTAGAGGCTGGAATTCCCGAGAACTATACGGTAAATGTCTACAAAGATCAGGTTACGTGTTGCGGATATTTCCCAATTGGTGTGGCTGTAGAAATAGAGGGGCCGAAACAACAGTCTATCAAAAGGTTGGATGAAAAGATCTTGGGAAAAATCAAAGAGATCTGCGGAAGAGAACGCATTGAATACCATGAGTGTTCGCCGATGGAGTTGCTTCAAAACATTAAAGGAAATGTCTTCATCCAAGGCTGAGGCTGAAGCACGAATCCGTATTTCTTTCTAGGGCATCCCCGTGACTCCAGTCGGTAGTGATACTTTTTCTTAACTTCTCAGATAGAGTCATTAATATAATATTTATCAGACTGAACAAAAAGATTTATAGTCTCTAATAGTCCTCTACACTACTCACCTTCGAAGGACATTGACATGCCAGGTAGTAGGACTTATGCTAAATCCAATGAAAGGATGTTTCGGTCATACATAGAAAGCACGGGACAGTCCATAGAATCTGGACTTTCAAACCTTATCTCGAAGAACGCTGACGTGAGGCTTGATGATAAAATAGAATATGCGTGCGCGCGCGCACTAGGATCAAAGAAGAAGCCAAGTAAAGGCCGAATGGCTGAGGAGTCGCGGACTTTGAAATTATCTTTGGCAAGGCAAGGGAATGTTAGCATTCCAGAACTAGAAGCGCATGCGCATAGACAACTGGAGTGAATAAAATGAGTGAAAGAAAGGCCTATGAAGCGCTATCCAGTACATCAAGACTTGAAATCCTAAAATTACTCTATAAAAAGCCTATGGGTATTGAGGAAATAGCAAGGCTAGTGAATCTGAGACCAATTACTGTACGACATCATTTGCAGTCATTGGAAGACACTGGGTTCATAGAAAGCTATGAGAAAAGAGAAGGAACTGTGGGAAGACCAAGAGCTTATTACCGGATTGCCAAAGAGTCCACAATAGTGGGGTATCCGAAACGCCGTTATCTAACTCTATCTAACTTCATGATAAGAACTCTTCAATTGTTGATTGGATCGAAAAGAGCTAATGAGCTCTTGAGAGGAGTTGGAAAGAACATGGGTGAAAGCGTAATAAGAGAAATCGAATCCAGACATGACATTAAAGAATGGTCTCCTGAAACCTTTAGAAACTTCTTCATCAAAGGATATCTCGAAGAAGCCGGGGCAGAGCCAGAAATCGTGGAGACCAGTAAGAACCTGATTATGTATCGTGTACACAACTGTCTATTTCAGGAACTTGCTGTCAAAATGCCAGAAACGATGTGTGATGTCCTCCACAACGCGTTCCATGAAGGAGTCACTGGTGCTATCGATGGGAAAGCGAAAATAACTCGATTGACTTGTAAGGGTCATGGCGACGCTTATTGCGAACATAACTGTAAATGGCACGCTGTCTCCCGCAAACTCACTCAACATTGATATGACTTTGTCTTGCGTGTCAGTTTCCTTCATAGGTTCCACCTTCTTCTACTGCTCTCAGCAAGAAAGCGTATGTGATAATACAGCCTTTTCCTACTCATTTTTTCCGTGCATGCGATGCATTGTCTTACTTAAGTTAAGAAAACCATTCCCTTCGTCTCGCGCGCGCGCTTCGTGTGAGTATTTCTTCTGAACCTTGTAGGAGGGAGACTTAACTGACTATGATATTCCATGCATCTGATCGCTACGGTCTTCCCGTCCTGCGAAACCCATACGACACGCGCTTCCCTCCTGCATTTTGGACATTTAGCCCGGTCGCCCGCTTTAGTCATCTTTAATATTCACGCCTCCTAAATGCGCACGCTATAGGACGTATAAAACTGCGTATATGATTACGCCGCTTGCGAAACTGATGTACCACAGAATCAGGGTTGTGAGCCCCAATTTTCTATGTGTGGGCCTTGTTCTCCCTAACCCAATGATATCATTGTTCTTTTTCCGCCATCGGTACGCAAGGAATGCTTGAGAAATTGCTAGGATAAGGACCAACACTGAAAGTACGCTGTGGAGGATAACAATGCTTCGATAGAGCGCAGCAAATTGTGATGGAGGGAGCGGGACCTCACTCCGGAGAAGCCTACTCACCATATAACTGATCACAAAAGCAACGTTTGTTGTCACAGCAGCCCCCATTATGATACAGTGTTTTCCCCTTTTCTTTTCATAGAAATACCCAATTGTGAAGAGCAATGTAGTCATTATCTCTAGAATTAGACCAACATCTGAATACAAGGATGCTCGAGTTCCAAAAATTCCCACGTCTCGTCACCGTGCGCGTCCTTGGCTAAATTCTCGTTTTCATCGAAGGCGTAGGAAAATAGTGAAAGCGATGACTATCTCGATGAATGCAACGGCGATTAGTACAGGCACCATATCAAACCCGATGATCCAAAAAGCGTCTGGATTTACGCCAAGTAACTCATAAACTGGATCAAGCACACTTCCTTTACCGGCCATGTGCCCTCCAAAGCTTCCCGTTAAAACCATGAAGAAGAAGCCGGCAAATCCTGTGCACACGTATACGGAGGCTAATCTGCCACTTTCCCATAAGTTGTCTCCATATTTCGATCTAATGACGACGAACAGGATCCAAAGTTCTGTAGCGAAGATGGAGAACATGACTTTGGTTAATCCTAGGGACGAGCTTGTGAGGGCCTCGGCAGGCCAAACATAGAAACCGATAATTGCTGAGACTACAAGGCCGACAACTCCGCCTATTCCTGCTAGATAAGCCGTAGGCTCAGTGTATCGAGCCAGTTTCTCGATAAATGAATCTAACGGCCAGAAAATGCCATATCTTTCGCTTGTTCTCCGCATTCTTCGATGGAATTTCGTTACAACCATCGCAAGAATACAGATAGCTGCCAAGGTAAGCATGCCCCCATGCATTTCAATCAGCATCGAATGTACGGCTCCAAGATCAACCATTCTCATAACCTCGGAGAGTAACTGTAAACGTTAACTTCACTGAACCTCGTCTTTCCCGTTCTATTCAACTTTTTTCCTCCCTTTGAAGCGCGTGTGTGGATCCCCACGGCAAAGAGTGTGGTGAGAATTATCATTGCAGATCCGACGAAGACTTGTATTGTCCAGAGCTGTAGAAGTTCTTCTTTTGATGGTACGGTGAATGTTTGAGATTGGGTGCTGCTGCCTTCTTGGTCGTCGGTTACGGTGAGGGTTACTGTGTATGTGCCGGATTCTGCGAATGTGTGGGTTGGGTTCTGTTCTGTTGAGTTGGTGTTGTCTCCAAAGTTCCAGTGCCACGAGGTAATGTTGCCATCCGGGTCCCAAGATCGATCTTCAAACTCCATCGTCATGCCGCGTCTGGAATGGAGAAAATATACGGTGGGCAACAGATTTATCATGTCTGGTCCTTCAGGAGGTGTAACGGTCACCTGAAAGGTTAGTGCCCCACCTTTAATCGCGCTATCTGCGGCAAAAACTTGTATTGTGTATACTCCGGGGGTTGCGGGTGCGGTTATCTCGAAGTTGCCCTTCACATTGTTTTTCGTTGGGTCAATGTCATTAGGTCCATCGTCCGTGACTTTAGAGGGAACGAAGGCAAAGAGCGGATTGATTGTCGAAGGCCATTTTATTGTCAGGCCCTCAGCGTCGCCTTCTGCACTAATTTCCATTCTAAAGGACTGCGATGCATTGGCTTCCAAGGCTGTAGCGTTTGGGGATGTAACTGTAATCTCGCCGCTTATATGGCATGTCAAGCAATTGTCCTCGCGGTCTGGTGTCGCGTATAAGGGTATTGTCACAACTAATGTTATGCTTACTGCCAGCAGAATCCCAAGGGCCATTAGTCCTCTTCTCGCCATCATCCGAATTCTTCACCCGAATTCTTCACCAGGCATTTTAGTAATGATAAAGAAGGAAATATGATAAAAGCTTACGGTTTCCCTCGCCGAACCAAGAATACTATTGCCGCGCCGACAATGAAGCCTATTGCCAATCCTATTCCTCCGAATAGATACGGGCCCGTTGTAGCCGCTGATTCTAGGTCATCAATTTTGACTTCTAGAGTGTCGATGTCTCCTTGGAGAGTGTCTGCTTGGTTTTGAAGAGATGTAACTTGGTTTTGAAGACTCGTAACCTGACCTTCAAGGCCTGCTGCTTCGCTGGCTAAAGCAGCAGCTCTGGCTTCCAGCGCCCTAGACTCTGCTTCACTTGCTAGATGTGCCGCTGCGCTGAGAATTGCGAAAGTTTGTTCTGGATCGTGGAACCCTTCGCTGTGATCCCTTTCCACGTCGCTGACGTAATCCTCCGCTGTTTCAATCATGGCAAGTGATTCGTCGATTTTTGTTTGGTCAACCCCGCTTGTTTGGTTTGCAGTAGTGATACTGACTCTTGCGTCGTCGATAGCTCGTGTAACGTTGGTGACGAGTTCTGTTGTCAACCCCTGAATCACCCCGAGTTGTGACGTAGCCCAAGATTGAGTGTGGCAGGTCGAACATACAATGGGTTCTTCCCCAATTGTTTGGTTATACGGATAGTACATTCCGTATACCCCCCAAGTGTGGTTGACCAAATCGCTGACGTGCCCATGTGCAAAATGCGTGCCCTGGCCATGACAGCTTGTACACTCCCATCCTGCCCTAGAGTGTGCACTGTCCTCGAAGAGCTCAGCCTGAGAGTGACACTGGCCACACAGCTCAGTTGAGTCTTCGTATCTTAGTTGAGCTTCGTATGTATGACTATGGGGGTCATGACAAGCGACGCATGAAATACTCTCTAGATTGGTAGTGCTTAAGGAAACGTCCAGTCCTAAGGCGCCTTGGGTGGACATACAGCTGAGGCAGTAATCCGCGGCATGACCAGAAGCCAAAAGATCAGCCAAACTCTCAGCGTGTGCACTTTGCCAGTATGAATTGTCGTGAGAAGATCCGGGTTGATGACATAGTTCACAAAGTGTTGCGGAGTAATCGATAATCATGGATGCTTCGCCCCAAGGCTGCTCCATACCTGCTCCATGGCATACTTCACACTGGATGTTCAAGAATTTCGCTGGATCAGTATCCCACTCGGGCCATGTCTGATTGGCTGCTCCTAATGGATCAAAATTATTTCCCCCTGTGACATGGCAGTCCCGGCATGAAGCCCTAAAGCTAGTTTCATTATACACTCGACTGGGGATTCCTGCTCGATTGCTGGTCGAGCCAATACTGAAGAAGTTACCTGACGCGTTCTGGATGAGCCCAACCGCATAGGCGTGGTTGGTCTGATTCCAACTTTCGTACTCGTCAACGTGGCAACTGCCACATTGTTCAGCACCTACGTATTCCGGGTTCCCATTAACAGCCGATGTCTTGTATCTTGAGGCTGATAGCGTAGTTCCGAGAAAAA
>CAYGAE010000056.1:7873-10981 GCA_964347855.1 uncultured Candidatus Bathyarchaeia archaeon | reverse complement strand
CCACTCCCATTGTGTCCCCAGTATAGACGTTTCCAGTCTTTTCAGAGACTAGGCCTCCTAAGAGAAATCCGTGCTTGGACGGCATCATGTTGAACCGTATCGGCAAGAACTCGTTTATTTCTTGGGTGATCAAGTTTGTTCCCGGTCCCCCCACCAGAATTAGGTTGTTGTTCTCTTCTTTCTCCGCTTTCACATCCACGTCAAGCTTTATCGCGAAGTCTTCTGGAAGTTCAATGAACTTTCCAAGGTAGAATGTCAGGTAGGAAGCATAGTGACCGTCCCGTGCTCGGGCTTTGAAAGGTCCGTGGGGGTCAGGGCTGCCCACAATTATCTTCCCGTCAAAGGCGCTGTCTTCCTTTAGGAACGAGGTAAGAAATCTTTTTGTTCTATCGTCCATGTCCGGGAGCGCCACTGTCTTAATCGTTCGATAGCCGAAGGGAAGTTCAACTCCTAAGGCTGGGAAGGAGGCTTTATAATACTTTGCGACTGCGCCCTTCTTTTCCTCCTCTCTTACAACCGTAACCACGCCTACCTGCAACAGCTTTCTTATGTGATAGTAAACTTTCTGTTCGTGAACTTTCAGCTTCTTTGCAATTTCTATTGGATACATTTCTTTCTCACTTAGAAGTTGAAGGATCTCCCAGCTGAGTTTGCTCAAAACTGCCCTAAGTCTCTCAGGGTCGTCAAAAACCACGATATCCTTAGCCTTGAAGTCTCTTGGTTTCCCGCTGAGCAGCAGCTTTTTCTTCATGTTTTGTTTACTACAGATGCTCCCTTATAAAAATTCTTTTAATGGTTTAACCCCGAACCCGCTGAACGACATAGGAACTCTACAAATAAAATTTTAATTTTAAAACTTGGTTCCTAAAAAAGCTTATAGAAGCCTTCACACAATGGTAGAGCTTGCTTAGAGGACGGCTTAGGCAAGGCATTATTTGAAACAACTTTACCCATTGAGGCTTAATCATGTGTGGTATATTTGGTGGAATCCTCAAACGCAGCGAAGTTGCGCCTGTCATTCATGCGGCCCTTAAGAGACTTGAATATCGAGGCTACGACTCGGTGGGCGAAGCAACTATCCATCAGGACAAGTTGTTCATAAAGAAGGACAGCGGCAGAATCGATGACGTCCACCGAGGAGTCAACCTAGATGATCTTCCAGGAAGGGTTGGAATAGGACACACAAGGTGGGCGACTCATGGAGCTCCCTATCAGGCAAATGCCCATCCCCACACCGACTGCAAGGAACAAGTCGCTGTCGTTCACAATGGGATCATTGAAAACTATGCGGAGTTGAAGACGGAACTCCTAGAAACAGGGCATGTTTTCCGATCTAAGACCGACACTGAAGTGATTAGTCACCTTATTGAGGACAAGTTGAATGAAGGCTTACCTCTGGCGGAGGCTGTGTGTGAAGCTGTTAGACTCTTGGAGGGGGCTTATGCTATTGCGGTCGTTTCAGTCAAGGAGCCTGACAAGATAGTTTGCGCTAGGAAAGAAAGTCCTCTTGTTGTCGGATTAGGTGAGGATGCTGCGTATTTTGCTTCCGACATCCCTGCCTTCTTGCCGTTGACTAACAAGGCAGTTATAGTTGAGGATGGAGAGTTGGTTATTCTCAGCGACGCTGGATGTGAAATTAGAAAGATCTCTGACTTCAAGACGGTTACAAGGAAACCTCAAGTCATTGACTGGAGTCCAGAGATGGCTGAAAAGCAGGGGTACCCGCATTTCATGCTAAAGGAGATTCATGAGCAACCGTTACGTCTCAGAGATACGCTCAGACTGCAGGAGCAGTATCTTGAGCTCATGACCACTTTCCTTGACAGGGCTGGTGAGGTCTTCTTCGTGGCATGTGGGACGTCCTACCACGCCTGCCTTGCGGCCTCTTACATGTTTTCCAAGCTGGCGATGTTGGCGACGCATCCCGTCATCGCCTCAGAGTTTGTTGAGCAGCATGGGAGGTCGGTGAATATTGACAGTACTCTGCTGGTTGTTAGTCAGAGTGGAGAGACGGCTGATACCCTTGCGGCTGTGGAGTGCGCGAGGGAACGGGCTGCCACGGTTCTTGGATTGACAAATGTTATTGGGTCTACGCTTACCCGTGTTGCCCGCGTTTACGTCTCTCAGCAGTCTGGGCCAGAGATAGGGGTTGCCGCTACCAAGACATTTACCTCCCAACTCTCGGTGCTTTCTCAGTTGGCATTAAGGCTTGCCAAGAAGAGGGGCAAGGTATCTCATGTGGAGATTGAGGAGCTGGAGGAGAAGCTGGACCAGATCCCAGACATTGTTGAGGCCATCATCGTCAATCAGGAGGAGAAGATAAAGCAGTTGGCCAAAAAGTACCGGGACAAGCGGTGCTTCTTCTTTTTGGGGCGTGGAATAAGCTCGGCTTCCGCCATGGAGGGCAGATTAAAGCTCATGGAGATAGCGTACCTTCCTTCGATCGCTTATCCTGCAGGGGAGAGCAAACATGGACCCATAAGCCTAATTGAGAAGGGCTTCCCAGTGGTTTTCGTCTGTCCTGAGGATGAGACCCGCAAGACTATCGTGGGGAACATCATGGAGATGAAGGCTCGTGGAGCGTCTATAATCACTGTGCTTGAGGAGGGGGACGAGGAGATTAAGGCTCTGTCTGATGACTATATCGAGATACCTAAGGGCCTGCCTGAGGTTCTTTCACCGGTTCCGGCCGTTATTCCTTTGCAGCTCTTTGCGTATTATATGGCGATCGAGAGGGGCTGTGACCCTGATAAGCCTAGGAATCTGGCGAAGTCGGTTACTGTAAAATAGCGTAGTACAGGTCGCAAAGTCTTAAGGCACGAGTTCTCTATTCTCCTATACGGATAGAACATGAGTAACGAGGATTGGGAGAAGCTGGTTCAGAGGCTGATTCGGGAGCGAATCCTTGGGTCGCCTAGGGTGATTCGAGCCTTTCGTCAGGTTCCTCGAACCCGTTTTGTGCCAGAAGAGTCTCGATCTTACGCAAATATGGACGCTCCGCTTCCAATTGGTTTTGGGCAGACCATATCTGCGCCTCTCGGCTAGTCCAGATCGGCTAGCTGGGCGAAACATGGTTTCGATTATGGATGAAGCCTTGGAGTTGGAGGC
>CAYGAE010000056.1:0-7773 GCA_964347855.1 uncultured Candidatus Bathyarchaeia archaeon | reverse complement strand
ACGCTTTTGAGGTTGAGGAAGAAGGATGCCAAGGTTGTGGAGGAGAACTTGGGTGGGGTTGCTTTTGTTCCTCTGACCGGGAAGCATGGGCATAAGCTGTAACTTTACGCTAGGTTTGCTTTCCAAACCAGGTTTCTAAGGTTACTTTTCCTTTTGCCTCTTTGATGCCCTCGATCATTCTAGTGAGGGCTTTTCTGACTCTGTCTTCAGAGAAGTCTCTTTGACGACATATGAAGTCTATTACGCCTTGCACGTCTGGATCTTTCCATTGGAGTTTGTAGTTGTTTGTAACTTTGGGGTGGAGGAAGATTTCGCGTATGCGTTGAGGGTTGACTGGGAACTCTGCCTCTTTGAGCGTTGATGGCAGATTTTCTATGGATCCATGTTCTTTTATGAGTTTTAATGCTGTTTTGGGGCCTATGCCTTTGACGCCGTCTGGGTTGAAGTCTGTACCTACGAGGATGCCGATGTCTACGAGTTGTTTGTGTGTGATGTCAAGGTCTTTGAGGACTTGGTCAAGGTGGACCGTTTCCGGTATGACCTCTATGTAGACCTTTTTTCGGGGTAGTTTTCTTCTTCCGCTGATCGTGACGTTTCTTACCAATTGGGGTGCTCCGAAGAGGAGGCTGTCGTAGTCTTGACTTGCGCAGTAGTCTGTGGCGTGCTGCCTAGCGAGGTAGGCTGCTTGGGCTTCTCCTTCTGAGGGTGCTTGGATCAGTGGTATGCCCATGAGGGCTAGTAGGCATTTGGAGTCATCTCGCATATAGTCTTTCAGGCGAGACGTGGCTTGGGCGTAGGTGCGAGCTTCTTCAACTTTACCTTCCTTTAAGGCTTTTTCATATTTTACTATGGCTTCTACTTTGACTCGGGCTCTTCGTTTAATTTCTACTTCTTTTAGGGCTGGCGGGGTTCCGTCGAAGACGTAGACTGGTTTTACGCCCATCTCGACTAGGTTTGCTGTGCGGTAGAGTAAACCGCTTAGATGGCTTGTAACGCGGCCTGTATGATCTTTTAGAGGTGTCCCGTCCGGTTGGCGGATGATGGCTAAGAATTGATATAAAGCATTGTAGGCGTCGATGGCTATGGACTTGCCGCCCAAGTCTTGGAGATTAATGGTGGTCTTGGGAACTAGATCTCGCAGGTTTACGCCCACTGATGCTACACCACTATTTTAAACATCGAGGAGATTTAGTAATAAAAAACTACCGAAGAAACATCTTGACAAGAGAGATCTGCGGACCATCGACCTAGCGAACGTGATTGTTGGAGAAAAACTGAGACTTTGGTCGATTGAGTCGATTTGAGGCCTCACTGGCTCATCTAGAAAACTTAGGTTTAGACTATGGCGACACACACGACGTACAAAGCGAGAACGCTATTCTTTGCGCTCTCTCAGCTCCACTCTACGTTTTCCTCTAGCCAGACTTGAAACATGAACAATTCCTTCGATCTCCAACCTAAACAAGACCCTATTCAATTCGCCAAAGCCGAGATCCCCAAACCCACTCTCTTTCAGAAAACCCAACAGATCATTATTCGACAAGGCGCCTTTCCTCTGCAAAACCTCCACAACAACCGTCTCCAACGGGTGACCGTGCCAACTCCTAACAGTCATATCCATACCCCACTATGCAACAGGAGTAGTTGGCTTTCGAACTTGCCTGACCTGCTTCATAAACCCTTTATACCAGGCCTCCATGTCAGCCCTAATAGTGGGACCAATTTTCTGCATGGCCTCAGTGAAATGATCAGCCCCCACCTCCTTAGCATTAACATCCTTCCGCAAAGCATTCATCGCCGCTTCTCGACACAGGGCCTCAATATCAGCCCCAGAATAACCTTTCGACATACCAGCTAATCCAGCAACGTCAACATCCTTCGTCAAAGGCATCTCCTTTGTATAGATCTTGAAAATTTCCAACCGCGACTTCTCATTGGGCTCTGGAATGTAAATCAGACGATCAAACCTACCAGGCCTCAGCACGGCAGGATCAACAATATCGGGCCGGTTCGTTGCAGCAATCACAACAACATCTTCTAAAGTCAAGACTCCGTCCATCTCGGTCAAAAGCTGGCTGATAACCCGTTCAGTCACCCCACTGTCAGCAAAACCCATACCCCTTCTAGGAACCAAAGAATCAAACTCATCAAAGAAAATCACCGCAGGCGCAGCCATACGCCCCTTCCTAAAAACCTCTCGAATAGCCTTCTCCGATTCTCCAACCCATTTGGAAAAGACCTCGGGGCCCTTAATAGTGACGAAGTTTGCCTCACTCTCCGTAGCAACCGCTCTAGCCAACAAGGTCTTCCCACAACCAGGAGGTCCAAACAACAAAATCCCCTTCGGAGGTCGAATCCCCATTCTCCCAAAGACCTCAGGGTTCTTCAAAGGCCATTCAACTGCCTCCCTAAGCTCCTGCTTCACATCTTCCAATCCACCAATATCTGACCAATGCACCGCAGGGACCTCAATGTACACCTCCCTCATAGCCGTTGGAGTAATCTCCTTATAGGCATCGGTGAAGTCCTCCATACGAACCTCCATCTTCTCCAAAACGCTTGGCGGAATACGTTGTTCCTCCAAATTTATCTCAGGCAAATACCGCCGCAAAGCTTTCATAGCCGTCTCTCTACCTAACGCAGCCAAATCCGCGCCTGTATAGCCATGCGTAATCTCAGCCAGCTTCTTCAAGTCAACATCTTCAGCCAGGGGCATCCCCCGAGTGTGAATCTGCAGAATCTCATACCGAGCGTCCTTATCCGGTACGCCAATCTCAATCTCCCTGTCAAACCTGCCAGGTCTCCTGAGCGCAGGATCAAGGGCACCCGGTCTGTTGGTTGCGCCGATGACAATAACGTTGCCTCGGCCCTCCAACCCATCCATCAGCGCCAGAAGCTGAGCCACCACCCTCCTCTCCACTTCACCAGTAACCTCCTCCCGCTTAGGCGCGATAGCATCCAGCTCATCGATAAAGATGATACTAGGCGAATTCTTCTGAGCCTGCTGAAACATCTCACGAAGCCTAGCCTCAGACTCACCGTAAAACTTACTCATGATCTCCGGTCCATTTATAGAGAAGAAGTTCGCCTCAGACTCATTTGCCACAGCCCTGGCGAGCAACGTCTTCCCGCATCCCGGTGGACCCTGAAGCAGCACTCCCTTTGGTGGTTCCATTCCAAGCCGCTGAAAAAGCTCAGGGTGGCGCAACGGAAGCTCAACCATTTCCCGTATGCGTTGAATCTCCTCATGGAGCCCCCCTATGTCTTCGTAAGTGGTGCGGGGCACTCCTTTAGCTTCCGGGACGGGCTCAGTTAGTATCTGCAAGGTTGTCCCCTGTGTAATCCTCACAATCCCGCGGGGGCGCGCTTTTGTCACCGTGAACGGTATGGGATGCCCCAGCATCATGACAAGGGTTGTGTCCCCTTCAACGAAGGTTCTCTCCATAAGCCTGTTCTTCACAAAATTGGTGAAGTCTTCATCCACGTTTAGCCGCATGTCAATAGGAGCTAACGAAACACTTATCGCATTCTTAACGTCTCCTGGATGAACAATTACATACTCGTTTATTGACACTCCCGCGTTTTTGCGAGTAAAGCCGTCGATTCTTATGATGTCTCTATCCTGATCCTCGGAGTAGGCTGGCCAAGCTATTGCGGCTGTGTTCCTCTTCCCAACGATTTCTATCACGTCGCCCGCTGATATGCCCAGTGTTTTCATCGTTTTTTGGTTAACTCGGGCAATTCCTCTGTAGACGTCCCGTTGTCTAGCGTCGTCAACTCTCAATTGAACTTCGCTCAACCCGTTTTACCTTCCATCATGATTTAGTAAACGGTCAACATTCTCGAAAAGAGGGCGATCCTATATAAACTTTAAAGATGCGCGCGCGACGCTAAATCCTGCGAACCATTAGGGATTGTATTTGGCTGATTTCGGGGATTTCTTGGAGGCGTTTCTCCACTTTGTCTAGTCCGCCTGGTTTTTCTTCGGGGATGATTATGTGAGCGATTAATACGTTGAGCCCGTAGGCTATGGGTTCTTGAGTAAACCTATAAACGGAGGCGTATTCTGGCAGTTTTTCCTTTACTTTGTTTTGTAGTCCGTCTAGTTCAATTGCTGCATCTGAAGGAAAAATCTTGAAGGAGACAATGACCTTTGCCATGTGATTTCCCCGCGGTCTCTTATCTGTCTAGTTTAGAAAATCGATAGTTAAATGGGTTCTCCCTCCACGTGCAGAAAGACCATATGCTGACCATGAAATAACCCGTAAATGCGTCGGTGCGCGCACGCTTGTTGGAGAAAGCGAACCTGCCACCGTAGTTGACGGGAGTGAAACTGGAAACGTCTTAGCAGTCCGGGCCAGTGAGGTCAGCATCAACGATTTTTCGATACAAAGGAAGAAGCGTTGAACTAAAGGGATTTCTATCGAAACTTCTGTAATTCTTTGTTCACTTCTTGGAAAGTGCTGTAGACGTCTGCCGCGTGTATATGTTTTATTCTCTCTTGGACTAAACCAGCAGCTATCAGCATAGTGCCCAAGCTCTTCTTAATACCAATTGTGGGAACTGGGAAAGCTATCAGAGATACACCGAGCTTGACAAGCGAAGATCCCTTCCGCCCTCCCGCGCTAGGTTTTCCCCAGATAACCCTGAGGGACTCAACATCCTTTGTGACTCCACTCATTAGTTTGACTACCTCATCATAGTTCAGCCCGAGTTCACGCAATGCTGTGACTGTCTTCTCTAAATCTTCTGGGTTCAAAGTCATTGCTTCTTTCCAGTCTTCTTTTGTAAACTGTCTTGGTTCTGACTTAAAAGCGTTGAAGACTGTGCCCGCATCTCTAGAGGGGCATGGTCCTATGTGGAGCCGTTTCCATGAAATTCCCTTTTTTATGCTTATCAGCAAATCGATGACTTGTCTTTGTCCTCACATAACACGTTCTTTTCAATCTTTAGCAGATTTCTTCTCAAGTTTTGGCAGCATATCATCCTGGTCGATCACACGCGTGCGCTTGGGTTCATGTACCAGAGTCAGAACTATTGCAAACGCTGTAACGATCAGTCCAAGCGTTACGTAAAAGGGGAACTGGGGAGAGAAGCTTACAAAGAGGTAGTTGCCTAGCAACATGCCAAAGCCCATCGCAATGTAGCCAACGAAATTTCGGAATCCAACTACTTTGCCCCTATTCACTTGAGGCACAAGGTCTGTTGCAAGCGCCATCACGGCAGACATAACCAACAATTGGCCAATCGCAAATAGGCACATAGAAACGATGACGGTGAAGAAGTTGCCATTAGCAAAGATCCATGTGGCCGCGCCAAAGACAGAAAGGCCGAGGACGAGTGGGATCTTTCTTCCAACCTTGTCAACCGTTTTGCCAATCGGGATGGAAGCAACGACGATGGTCAGCAGAAGTGGGATGAAGACAAGCCACCACTGTTCCTCCGGTATGAGGAGTACATCTCGGGCGTACAATGCGTTAATCACGTTAGTGATGGACATTCCGAGCATTACGAGGGTCTGGACGAGAAAAAGCCAGAACATCGATCGTGGCACTGATTTCCAGACGCTGAAGCTTTCCTTGATAGCCTTGGGGTACGAGGAAATGAGGTATCTTACGCGGATTGGGTCACTATTTGTCATCGTTTCTTTCAATCTAAGGCGCCATATCGCTGCGATGAGAAACAGAGCCGTCATTATGAGGTAAATGATCCTCATACTGGTTGCCAGCCCAAACTGCATCAACAAAAAACCTGCAATTACAGGTCCCGGCGTGTTAAAGGTGCCGTGAATAAGTTGTACGATTGAGGAGCCCATACCTCTGCGCTCGGGAGGAAGCGAATCTTGGAACATAGCGAATAGTGCAGGCTGATAGATTAGGCATAGACTACTCACAACGGACCCTAACAAGATGAAGTGCCATGTCGGGGCAAGTGCAAAGAACAACCATGACAGCGCCATTCCGAACGTCATGGTTGTTATCAACCACCGTCTTCCATACTTGTCGGCAAGATAACCGCCAGGAAAGGCTACGGCAGCCATTGCCAGGAAGTTCGCAAGACCTATTATTCCTAGGGCCACACCAGTTCCACCCAGAGCTTGGACGTAATACTGAAAGTTGGGGACAGGCATTTCGAAAGCTAGGTCCATGATGATCCAGCTTATCACGAGAATACGGTAGTTACCCGTAATGAACGAGAACTCTCGCCTCAGCATGTCTCCTAATCCCATGAGCTTCACTCTTTTCTTGAACCACTACCACCCGCGAATATAAGGAATACGTTTGCAGATCCATGCGCGCGCGCATTCAATAAATTCAAACTGCTCCAGGGAACGCAAGTGAAGGACTGGCTAAATCCCCGCGCGCGTGTATTAATCACATATCTTGCTATAATTCTCCCCGTTTAGCACAGTGATTCCTCGTACTGATTATGGCTTCTTAAGAAATTTAAGAAGTGGATTTTGAGGTATATGTTGGTTTAAATGTCCAGAAAGAAACCTCGAAAGAGAACTAAAGTCAAAGGCCACTATATGCAAGTGAGACAACGTTCTACCAAGAAAGGAAAGAAGGGAACAATACTAGGGAAATGGAAACCAAAGAAACCCTAGTTTGGAGTTTACCTATCTTGCTTAATAAATAGTGACAAGCTCTAGCTTCACTTCTGAGGACGCCATCTTTTTCCATATTCAAGAAATGGTTGCTGTACGAAGGTGAGAGTCAAGATCATGAACAACATATGCAGAATGCCTTATGCCAAGGTCAGGTAAATGAGACTCCGGGGAAGAACATCAACACTGTCACCACACCCCACAAACTGAAACCTAATAACCACAGCAGCAAAACTCATGTACCTTTTGCTTCTGGAGGGGCATCTCTAGCGCAATGGGCAAGATAGTATATGCGTGCAGAGGAGTGTCTATTCTAGCTTTTCGAACTGATCTTTTGTCGCCCCGCAAAGTGGGCAGACCCAATCATCAGGCAGTTCTTCAAAGGGCGTTCCGGGAGCTATTCCTGAACCCGGGTCGCCCTCTTCTGGGTCATATATGTACCCGCAGATGATGCATCGGTACTTTCCCATCTCTAGGCCTTCCTTTTCCTTTATGTAGGTTGGCGCTGTTGGTGGTGTCACACCTCTCTTGATCTTATGATAATAAGCATAAGTCATCGGTTCATCGTCAGCAAGCACATCCGCGTCAACCACCCTACCGATGAAAATAGTGTGGGTGCCTCCATCAACTTCTTTGACAACTTCAGCCTCGATATATGCGATGGCGTTATTGAGAACTATCGGCGCACCAGTTTTGCCAAATCTATGATTGATGCCTTCTAGTTTATCCACATCCCTTCCACACTTGAAACCGAAACGTCCTATGAATCCCAACGGTGTATTCTTCGAGAGTACCATGGCGACAAAGACGCGACTTTCTCGGATTAACTCATGGGTGAAGTTCTGCTTGTTGATGCAAACCGCTATTGTAACTGGTTCAGATGTAGTTTGGAATACTGTGTTGGCAATCTGACCATTGCACCTGTCGATTTTCCCGGACGTCACAACGTACAGGCCGTAGCTTATCTTATGCAACGCTTTAGGATTCATCTCTAGCACCAAGCGGTGGTATCTTGCGCGCGCTTCCTATAGAACTTTGCCAATTCTTCAGGTTTCTGAGCATCTATCTCGAAATGAACAACCCTCGGCATACTTTTACACCACAATGGATATTCCAGAGAATTGTGGTCACATAAATGTGTTTCAACTCGCGCGTGTGTTTCTTCT
>CAYGAE010000055.1:0-11162 GCA_964347855.1 uncultured Candidatus Bathyarchaeia archaeon | reverse complement strand
CAGATAAAAGCTTGCTGAACCCCGCGGCCGAGCCGTCTCGCAGAAGCCTTCCTCAGCCTTGAAGGCGCGCGCGTTTTATTAACACGAATAATGAAATGAACTCTGGGATGAATCCGCCCAACAGCGCAAAGAAGAAGATCGAAGAATATTACGACGATACGCGCATTCTCTACAATCTCTTCTGGGCCGAAGCCCTCCACTATGGATTCTGGGAGAACGGAACCCGAACTTTATCCGCAGCGGTGGACAACACAAACCGATTCGTCGCCGAACTGCTGGAGCTGCACAAGAACGATCACGTGCTAGACGCGGGCTGCGGTGTCGGTGGCTCTTCCTTCTTCATGGCGAAGAAGTCGGGCGCTACAATCACCGGCATCACCCTGTCGTCACAACAACTCACCCAAGCACGGCGAGATGCGGAAAAACTGCACCTGGGGAAGTCAGTGCGTTTCGAAAAAATGGACTTCACGCGCACGCGGTTCAAAGATGCAACCTTCACCAAGATCTTCTCGATCGAAGGCACCTGCTACGCCCCGAACAAACTGGCGTTTCTCCGAGAGGCCCATCGCCTCCTCACCAACGGCGGCAAGATCACCATTGTCGACGGGTTCCTCGCCAAGAAACATCTTTCCGCAAGAGAACGGGAGATCTACGACAAGTGCTTGCGCGGCTGGAAAGGCGACAACCTAGCATTCAAAGACGACTTTACGAATGACCTACGCAAAGTGGGATTCACAAACATACGATTCTACGACAAAACTGAAGAAGTACGCCCTCAAGCCGACGAATGGCCCTTTACGGCTACCTTTTTTTCCCCTTCACGCTCATCTTGAGCCAACTGAAACTTATATCCAAAATGCGCGCGCATAAGCTAAGAGGCGCTATACGGCATATTTCTTGTTTGCATATAGAAACCCAAAGCAAATGCCGCTGTTCGAAGTGCTTATTGCATGATGCTTTCCATGCGCATTCAGAATGCGTTTTATGTACTTGTTTTTCGGGCGATACGGGATTCTGACTCTTTGGTGAAAGAAAACATCATGCACAAGGAAATATCCTACGCCATATAGCATTATTCCAATGCCAATTGCCAATTTTATATCAAATCCCGAAAAAAGCCCTGTTGAAATGAAAAGGAATGAAACTGTGGCAAAAAATAAGCCAAAAACATCATTCTTTTCAAAACGCCCTTTTCGAGGGCGATGATGATCCTCATGAAGGTACCAGCCTATCCCATGCATCACATATTTGTGAAGGAACCATGCAACACCTTCCATGAAAACAAACAGGGTAATCACAGTGATCAGATAGATCGCGACATCGATAATCATTTGGTTTTCCTCATTATGCATGCATGCGATTTGCGATCATTGACCGATGCATCCGAGCAATATATTTCTATAAGCTCAGGAAAATGCTTTAAAGGATTTTCTCCAGATTCTGGAGACTGAGGCTTGTATTGGAACAGCCGTTCTTCGTTAAGAAAATACCTTGGCCGGGAATGTCAAGCTTCTTTAGGAGCCCGAGTCCCAGCTTCAATTCCATGCCGCAAGCAACGCCTACGACTCCATCATACTTCTTGTCTTTCAAGATTTTTTCAGCGCAGGCTCCGCCTGGAATGATGTAGACGTCATACCCTTTGGCTTTCGCAAGCGCGGTCGCCTTATTGATGGTGCAACTGTCTCGACAACCCTTACACTCGTAAGTAGGGACATCCGGCTTGAAATCGGCCATGCATTGTTTATCCATGCGAGATCTTGCACAGTGAGGAAGAAGCAATGCTTTTCGTTGTGCTCTATCGAATTTGTCCCGTTCAATTCTGTTTGCCGCTTGCACTTCGATGAGATCTTCAACGAGCGTAATGGCGTCTACAAGATTCAAACCGGTAGCCTGTTCGATCTTGAAGACTTTAACAAGTCTTTTAACATGGCTGCCTAGTAATCTGTGCAATCTAGCTTCGTAAGCCGATTCGAATAATTGTTTGAAGACGCCTTGTGGGATATGCGTTAGATCGTAGATGAAGCTGTAAGGCAGAGCCACACTCTCCTTCGGTGCAGTATGACGTACGTCATATTTAAATGTTGGTGCAGACATGATTACGAAAGCATGCACATAAAACCTAAGAACTGGAAGGCAAATAGTCAAGTCTGGCGGAATCTCTCGTGCTTAAGACCAAATCAGGTAATGTACAAGATAAGATTGGAATTGTTGGAGGAGGACCAGGAGGCTTAAGCTGTGCAATGCTTCTCGCTCACGCAGGATTTGACGTCACCGTGTACGAAAAAGGCGACGAAGTTGGAGGAAGAAGTGCGCCTCTACAAGTAGGGGACTACAAGTTTGATGTAGGACCCACTTTTCTGATGATGAAGTTCGTGCTCGACGAGCTTTTCGAATTTTGTGGGAGAAACAGCAGCGATTACTTGACGTTCAAGCTCCTTGAGCCAATGTATCAACTCAGTTTTTCCGACTTCAACATTCAAATGAGCAGTAACTACGAAAGAATGAAAGCTCAACTCAATCGAGTATTTCCTGGAAACGAAAAAGGACTTATGCAGTTCTACGCCAGAGAAAAACGACGATACGAGAAAATCATGCGAAGCCTTTACCGAGACTATTCGAGTTTGCGAGCTTTCCTATCCCTGAAACTGATGGCCGCGTTACCATCGCTCTTTTTCGGCGGCTCTATTTTTAATAATCTAGGGCGATATTTCAAGGAAGAGCGATTACGAATCTGCTTCACTTTTCAATCCAAGTATCTGGGAATGTCCCCTTGGGAGTGCCCCGCGGCCTTTACCATGATTCCCTTTGTCGAACACGAGTATGGCATACATCATGTCAATGGGGGGCTAAACCAGATATCCAAAGCGATGGCAAAAGTTGTAGAGGAAGAAGGGGGAACCATCCATACCCACACCAATGTAGAACGTATCGTGACGGAGGGACGAAAAGCCACCGGTGTCCAACTACAGGACGACAGGACGACTCAGTTTGATAAATTAGTTGTCAACGCCGATTTCGCGTATGCAATGAGCGAACTTATTCAGCCAAATCTGCTGAGAAAATATTCTCCCGAAAACATCAGGAAGAAGAGATTTTCCTGCTCAACGTTTATGCTGTATTTAGGGGTCAATAAGCAATACAAGGCTCCCCACCACAACATCGTGTTTGCCGATGATTACCGAACAAACCTTGACGATATTTTCAACGGACGCCTCTCAGACCAGTACTCTTTCTATGTACAGAACGCATGCACCACCGATGACACCTTAGCCCCGCCAGGAAAATCCACAGTCTACTTGTTGGTGCCCGTTCCCAACAACTCTAGCGACATTGACTGGAGTACAGAAACAGCAAGCTTTAGAGAAAACTTGCTAGAGGCCGTTGAAACCCGGACTCCCATGACCGACATACGGGATCACATCGAAGTGGAACAAACCATCACACCAATGCAATGGGAGCGAGATTACCACGTATACCTGGGTGCAACGTTTAACTTGGCGCACAACCTTTCCCAAATGTTGTATTTCCGACCTCACAACAAATTCGACGAATTGAAAAACCTCTATCTAGTTGGCGGAGGAACTCACCCAGGAAGCGGATTACCAACGATCTATATTTCAGGGTTAGTAACAGCAGGCTTGATATCCAAAGAGTACGGACGAAAAATACCAGGCAGGTAGCAATTGCAGCACATCCCTATTTTTATTTTGCACTTCCAAGAACCCTAACAAACACGGTCAGATAGCTTGTGAGCATAGAGAAGTTAAAGAGAAAGTCTTCCAGCGGTATGGTGGTGACGCGTATATTCGAGATAGCCAACGAAGAGTACTCGACTACAGGAAGAGATGTAAGGATGAAATTGAAAATGAAAAACAGAAATAACGTCGCAACAATGTACATCCAATAGGCTCGCGAAGCGAAAAGCTCGACTTGTACACATGACACCATAAGCAATGTTAGACCCACTGACAGAATTGCCAGAAACGTATACTCCATGTCAAGAAATCCGAACGACAAAACAGCCACGAGCACGCCTACACCTATACCAAACGATCGACGAGGAGAAAAAAGCTTCACATCCCCCACGAAGTACTTGATTGCTTCGAAAACAAACAGGCAACTGTAAGGCACTGTCACAAAAAACAGCATTTCTTCCAACGGAAGCCCCAAAAACCTGATTTCGTTCACATAAGACGGGTTGAAGGCCCAGTGCCCCCTGTACGTGGCAACAACGTCCCACGCAACAAAAAATATTCCAACTAGAAGCATCGCTGTTAACAGCGGTTTGACTTTGGAGTAATATCGTAGCCTTTTTTCAAATGAAAAAACAAGTGGAAACATAATGATAGCTACATTCAAGTAGAAATAGAAGCTCACACGGAATATTAAAGGCAGGGGGCATTTATGCGTTCTGCAACGGTGCGGCAGCTGCGCCGTGTGGAGCACGTAACCCACGTGTTTGCGCGTGTAGAATTTACTTCTAAACTCTTCTTCTATAGTTTTAGGTAAGAAAACCATTCTATGAAATCGAAGTACGGGATCTTTGGAGGAAGCTTTGGAGGATTCTTAACGTTGTCCTGCATATCGCGCGCATAAGAATCATTTCATAATTTTGTTAAAGAATTGGATCTGTCGAGCAACCGAACGAACCAAGTATCCTTTAGGAATGTTAACATGTCCCATCGCTGGTTCAACATGGAATTCAACGTGATCACCCCGTTCAATAAGCTTGTCCACAAAATCCCACACCGGCTTCAACGGAGTTCTAGTGTCATTCGCAAATTGTACAACGCCCAATGGCTTGCTCACTTTCTCCCAGTCAGCTATTGGAGAAGCTTCCTTCAAGAATGGTCGGCTCTCTTCTATCTTGCCAAAAAGAGACGTAATGAAAGCACGGAACACCGCATCACCAGTATCGTACATGTACTCCCAATCTGAAATAGCCGCCGAAGCCCAACCTGTGGAAAATTCGAATATCTCCGGTTTAGTTAGAGCCCGTAGCGTCATATATCCGCCATATGACCCTCCAGTTATAGCTACGTTCTTAGGATTTACATTATACCTTTTAATCAGCATTTCAACACCAGTAACTATGTCCACCAAGTCCTTCTTTCCTATCTCCCTATAGTTGGCTCTCTGGAAAGCTGCACCATACCCAGTTGAGCCACGAAAATTTGGACGAAAGACCACAAAGCCCTCCTGCACCAAGATCTGATATGTCCCAACAAAAGAGTCGACATCTTGACCCATAGGCCCACCATGAACAAAAACAATAGCAGGATATCCATCCGCAGGCGGAGGAGACTGAGGAACCATAACAAAACCATGGATTCTAAGCCCATCCTTGGAGTTCCAATGTTCGCTAGCGGAATCCACCAAAGGAAATTCAGCTGTGCCAATTTTGGGAGAACGCTTCTTTGTCAGCTGCTCAACATGCTGAGACATTACAGAGAATCTCCACAGATTCATACGAGTAGTTGCGTCCGCGTGAACCAAGAAAAGGACCTCTTCGTTCTTGATTTTCCGAATATTGTGGATCTTGTTGATTCCCGGCGGCAATGGCAACGGACTGAGCTCCAACGAATTCAAATCAATTGAATACACCCTATCTCTCGCATCCTTCGTTGCTGACAAATACAGCGTCGTCCCATCTGAGCTCCACACAACTCGTTCAATTTCGCCATCGGGTTGCGGTAAGGCGATCTTTTCGCCAGAATTCACATTGAATACTGTTAGGTTGCCCGCGTCTCGATCGAGATACGGAATAACTGGTTTCTGGGGATGCCACGAGCCATCGAAGGTATACGAAGTGGTGATTGGCACGGTTTGCACTATCTCGCTCGAGTCGGGATCCATTACTACTTCATCGAACTCGTTGGTCTTGCCATCTATCCGAGTGAATTTGAGAAAATCCGGATGCTTCCAGTGTATAAACTGAATGATCTCGTCCCCTTCCCACAGAGACTGCGCCTCTTCTCCGGCTTCGTTCGGTTGCAGCACCACCTGATTTGTCTTCTGTGTGGAAAGTCCCCAAGCAATCCTTTGTCCATCCGGACTCCAATCGAAACCCAAATGTCGCCCTACGGTTTGACTGAGCCGCTCTGCAGGGATTGGTCGGTCAGGATGCGTCGTAGACAATCGAAATAGTGAGCTTTCTTCTTTTCCAGTGTAATCCACGGGAACCGCAATCCAAGAATCATCGGGAGAAAATCTCGCGTCGACGGTCGAGGCATTTTCTGGAAGAATAGGACTATGATGTGTGGGATTTTCCAAAGACGTTAGATGTAAGATCAAGGCGTTATTTGGTGTTAGAAAAAGTCCGGTGACTAATTCTTTGACATTTCCGATATCCAATGGGATGTAGCCCTGTGTTTCAAGGATGAGTCTGATCTTCTCAAAAAGATCCATTTCCATCACGATAATTTGCTCAATGCAAACTAAAATTAAAGGTTTGGGTTAAATTCTGAGTTCCTCGCGCGCATATAGAACTTAGTTCCACAAACCTTTATAGAACACTGGTTTCCTTAATGGTGATGGGGCGCACGCGCAAGAAAAAGGAGCTACTGCTGCCTGAAAGAGAAAGGAGAATTCTTTGCGCTCCCCCATCACCAAGAAAGATGTTGGAGAGAAACCATTTAAAGTTACCTTGTTCTAGCCGCTCATATTAGGCTTCGTTGCCCCCCTATAAGGGAATATTTCCCGAACCCTGGCGTACCCTCGCCCTCTGCGCTTCAACAGTTCGCCAAGTTTTCTCAGTCTGACTTCAAGTTCTGTGACTCTTTCTGTCAAGGTTGCTCGATGCGCGCGCGTCCAATAGGGCAAACCTCAATGCATGTTGTGCATTCGATATAGCTAGTGGAAGTCGGTCTTTGAATGAGTCTCGTTGCGATTTTCCGCACATCATCTGGGACATCTTGGGCATGTGGTTTTTCAGCAGCATACGTCAAGCAACGGTTGATCTTGATCTTATACGGTTCCAACGCTTTTGTCGGACACGCGGTGATGCATCTTTCACACTCGCCACACAGATCGGCCTGGCACGGTTCATCAATCTCCAGTTCGGCTGTTGTCAGCACAGCGACTAATCGTACACGAGGTCCATAGTTTGGCGTAATCAGAAGCGTGTTCTTTCCTTGACACCCAAGCCCACACCTCACCGCGGCTGTTTTGAGCGGGATAGAAACCGAGAGGCGAGATTCACACCCTTTCTTTCGGAGGTGATCCACAACCATCCATGCTTTGTTTTTGAGGACTTCGTAGTACAGCTGGTAACTTTCTAAGGGCGCGTTCGGTGCATGCATGCCGTGACTCCGAAGATACGTGGAATCTACCACCAAATTGAAGGACTTGTCCCACACGTAGTAACTCATCAACATCACGGACTTCACCGTCGACAGTTCCTCTTCTGGCGAACGCAAGTTACAGACAGTGCTTACCCATCCATGGGGCAAACCGCGAAGCCTATCCGGATTAGAAACGCCCACAGATACGAAGCCCGCTTCCACTGCGTGTCTCTTGAGATCTTCGGTGAGAGTCAATTTTCCAGCTTCCTCTGCAACACTGCTGTAACCGTCATACTTCTTGTATAAAAACCTATTACAGACTACCTATTTCTCTGCCACAAGAGTTCAGGACAGCTGAAATGAATACAAAAGAAGCCTTTATTTAACATGCCTGCGCGCTTCGAGAGAAGCCCTCGATCCACGCGTTTTTATGCGAAGAAGCTAGGTTATTAGATAATATGGCAGACTTAACTCTTCTAGCTCAAGTATTAGTTCTGAGCACCCTTGCTGGTTTGGCGACAGGCGCCGGAGGCGTATTAGTTCTCATTAAGAAACCTGGACGAAGATCGTTTGGTTTCTTTGGAGGATTCGCTGCCGGAGTGATGATTACCGTGTCTTTCCTGGAGTTAATTCTGGAACCCTGGAAGATCTCAGGCCCTATACTGACGATTCTGGGTTTTGGAGTCGGTTCGCTCTTGATGTTCTGCTTAGATTCCCTGGTACCTCATACGTACTTCTCAGTGAAAGAAAATGGTGCGATCGATGCGGGGCTGTTTAAAGTCGGGATGTTGATGGCGATAGGCATGACGCTTCACAATGTTCCGGAGGGGATTGCTATTGGCGCTGGATATCTCCAATCGCGTGACCTTGGTTTGCTATTAGCAATCGCCATCGCGCTCCATAACATTCCTGAGGGAATGGCTATAGCTCTGCCAATTCGTGAAAGTGGGGTTTCTAGATGGACTGCTTTCAAACTAGCACTATTCTCGGGAATGGTGGAGCCGGTTGGAGCCTTTCTTGCTGGTTTGCTTTTGGAATTCTTCCGCGGCTTTGTCCCGTTTGTCCTGGCTTTTGCTGGTGGGGTTATGGTGTTTCTCACACTAGATGAATTGATTCCGGCCATGCGTGAACGTGGGCATGAGCACTTCACTTCGTTAGGAATAATAACAGGATGCGTTAGCATGCTTGGACTGCTGGGGTACTTTGGTATATGATGCGTACGCAAGGAGTGAAGTGAACGCTGTGATGTAGAGGGGCGCACACATCATGGATCGAGGTTGGCTTGGCCTTGATCAGATCGGAGATTCGACACGCGCACCCCGACTAACCGGATCCTCCGGGGTTCTTTGAGCCCCCGTTGCACCAGCTCTCGCGCGGCCGTCTGCAGGTCAGTCAGCCGATTCGTGAACAGCCGAAGCGTCTTGCCGTGCGTGAACGTCTGAAAATTCCCGAAGCGAACCTTGACCGTGACGGTTTTGAACAACATTCGACGCTTCACCGCGCGTTGATGGATTCGTTCACAGAGCCCATCCAATCGTGTGAGGACGACATCGCGATCCACAATGTCCGTCGCAAAGGTGCGTTCATGCCCCATGGATCTTCGCATCCTCCTTCGGTGCCCAACCGCGGACGTGTAGACCCCATGGGCCCACCGGTGATAGCGGCGCCCCATGACGCCAAACCGCTCCACCAACGCCGCGACATCACACGAGGCCAGGTCCCCGATGGTTCGGATCCCCAGCTCCTTCAACTTCCGTTCGGTCTTCGCACCGATCCACAGCATTCTCCGCACCGGAAGGGGCGCCAAGAACCGCTCAACCTCATCGTCGGTAACCACTGTGAGACCATCCGGTTTCTGGAAATCGCTCGCGATTTTCGCCACTAACTTGTTCGGCCCCACGCCGACAGAGCAGGTCAGGTTCACATGCCAGAGGAGATCGTGTTTGACGCTGACGGCCAGATCCGTCGCGTCCGCATAATCTCGCACCTCAGAACTCACATCCAGAAACGCCTCATCCAACCCCCACGGCTGAAACTTCTCCGAAAACGTCATCAAGGTTCGCATGATCGTCGCGGACACGTCCTTATACAGCCTGTAATCGCCCCGCACGTAGATCGCAGTGGGACACCGCCGCCACGCCTCAGAAATCGACATGCCGGAACGAATCCCGAAGGCTCGGGCCTCATAGTTACACGTCTTGACAACGCCCCGACCCTGCCCTTCCTTCGGATCGGCCCCCACCACCACCGGCTGGCCCTTAAACGCGGGATGCTCGCGTTCTTCAATCGCGGAGAAGAAATGGTCCATATCCACGTGCAGGATGATCCGCGTCGCTTTACACGAAGCGGTCATACCGATGCTCCTCGACCAAAAACCGATTCTGATCAAATGACACGATCCTGACCGTGATCAACCGCAACGGGACCCCCTTTGCAATGAGAGTGTTGTACGTTTCTTTCTGTTTCCCGTTCAGCCGCGCTTGCCGGCCACATTTGACCTCCACCACCTCGAGACCACCGCCCACGACCGGAACCTCAAAGCTATCCTTCGTCTCCCCCGCCGTTTCACGTCGTAAACTCGCGATCCGGGGATAGGCCCGTCGCTGCAATCGCTTGGTCTTCCCCGCCTCCTGTAGTTTCAGGAGGAGGCCATCGGGTCGGCAGTGATTGCGCAAAAGGAGGTCCACGGCATTCGCATAATGGGTGAGCAGCTTCCGATCCGCATAGAACCCGTGCACGAGAAAGTCGTCTCTGAAGCGGTCAAAACTAAACAGCCGGTTGAGCTGAGCGTGCTGCTTGTAGTCGTAATTATGACTGAGGAGCACGTGGTCCCACCCCTCGTCGTCCACGAGTCGCGGGCCGAGAACATGCCGGATGAAACTTCGCGCTAAGTGCTCCCCGATCGTTCCTCGCAAGATGCTCAAATCGAGGGTTTGGAGACGAAACTCCACGTGGGCACTCACCGTTCGGGTGTGTAAGCAACTCAGGAGGATGGCAGAGCGGTGCTCCAGGTTATTGTGGATATTCACTCACGCGCTCGACAGGTCTGATCTCAAACCGTTCGGGTATATAGGACAACTTCTTGGCGCATCGTGGGCATCTGCCGTCGTATTCTTCGATGATCTCGTAGGGCGGTTTCAACTCGTCGCCTTCATAAAGCGTGAAGTTGCATCTCTCGCACAGCACCCGCAACGGCATCATCTTCACATCCGCTTGTCCACGCGCCCGTCTCGGCGTGCGCTACCATTCGACCTCGTCATCGGCGATTCGACGCCAACACTCCCGGCAGATGGGCCGTCGTACGCCTTTATGGTAAATGTAGACTTCGATATCGGGGCTTTTACATTCGCCGTTCCAAGGATTTCGGCACCGCTCACTATGATGACTCATAGATGTAGCTACAGCGCGCCACATGATTTAAGACTTGAGACCGAACGTAAGGAGACCGCGGAGAGAGTACAGTGAATCTAACACGCCCGCCCGAAATGCGCGTGCAACATCCTTACTTGCGCTTCATAAACCCTATAATTCTAGTGTTCACCTACCTAGATGTATGGCAGCCCATCGTGGAACACGCGCGCAAACCGTTTTAGTTATTTTAGTCATCCTTGTAATAGGCCTAATAGGTCTGTATTGCTATTTTGAGTTCTGGAGAACAGCCCCTTCCGAATCCGAGCAACTAGTCAATATTAAAGTTGACTTGTCGGAAACCGGAGAGTGGCAAAGCGATCCTACAGATTCTCCGCTCTACATCAGCGCCGTTACGTACGTTATTTCAAACCACGGTACAGGAACCGCAGAAGGCATCCAAGCAACGATACGCATTGATGACGTTGTTTTCGACGAATTTTCATTAGCCTCCTTGGCTTCGAAAGATTC
>CAYGAE010000054.1:0-11412 GCA_964347855.1 uncultured Candidatus Bathyarchaeia archaeon | reverse complement strand
TTTAAGCCGGTTCGCCTCGCAATCTCTGAGACGTTTAGCTCTCCAATATCAGCTAAAACTTTCAGAATTTTTATCCGCCCCTTGGAAGAAAAAACATCTTCTATGACCGTCATGATGCACCGTCTTGACGCTATATTCTTTGTCAACTTCTTTTTTGTTCTTTACGCTCGCGCGCTAGCGTTTCTTCGCCTGTTTTCTCTGCTCAACTCTTCTCTTTTCTCTCTTTCTCCGTTTCTTTCCTTTCTTTCGTTTCAAAGATTCTTAACGTCCGTAGTCCCTTCTAAAAGTGTGAGGCATTTTAAGGTTCCGCAAAGAAAGAGGCCTTGTATTGGATGGAGTAAAGTCCGATCATGCATACTTTTTTTGTTCCATTTTTGGTTTCATTACGGACTTGTAGATTAGGATACTCCCAAAACTCACACTTAAGTACACCAAAAAGTTCGCTACGGGGGCATTGAAGAATACTGCGGGGGTCCAACTGGGATTCCAAGCCCACCACCCTAGATGAAAGGCCAAGAATTCGATGGGCAAGTCGATGAGTACACCGGTCAGGAATCCAGCGAACCACCCGAATTTCTTGTAGGCCACCCACGATGTGTGACCGATGATCAACCAATAGGCGATGATGATCAGGGGCACATTGAAGACATGGAAGGCAGTGTCAGCGTAGATGTACATTCCTAGTGAGAGCCCCGCCCGTTCTATGACGATGGCAGTAATGACGAAGATGGCGTTTACGAGTAGGAACCGGTTTTCCTGAGGCTTAAAGAGAAACTTCACTTCGATACGGTCTCCATTTTTACGTCTTAGCGCAGAAAGAACAACAGAATGGGAGTTTCAGTTTGTAAAGGTTTCGTTAGAAGCTACGCGCGCATGCTGAAGCAGTAAACCAGGACATCGGCGAGTTCTTCTTTGTGTTTTTCGTGGGGGCGCGCGCGCAGACAAACATTAAATCCATCAGCGAAGACCTTGACTACTGGCTGAACCTAGGTTGGGCATATGTCTTGGCCAGAGTTACAGAAATCCACAGTGATGTATGAGTGTCTTGATCTAAGATACAAGAAGAGTGGGAAATATGAGCGTTGATCCTTTAGCAACTCCTTGTCTGCTTTACTGCGGGTCTTGTCGCTATTATATGACTGAAGAATGCAAGGGCTGCGGCAGTGAAGCATGCATGCATTGAGTTGTTCTAACTTTCCTTCAAGGGCTTAGCCAAAATAACCAACTGCCCGTTCTCAGCCTTTAAAATCCATTCAAGTTTGTCACCTGCGGTTAAGCCGAACTGCTTAACAATAAAAGATGGCACTGTGGCTCTAAGTGATTTACTTTTTGAACTCGCGTAGGCGAGTATTGTTGTCTCTCCGCCACCCAACTGTGTCACCGGATAAATCGATAGGTAGAATGTTATATAAATTTGCTTACCTAAGATTTATATGCACCCACAAGTATACGTATCAATAGGTAAATATAGAGGTAGAATAGTGGGAATCGACAGTTTGCTGATACCTCAAGAATTCACCCGTTTTGTAAATGCAAAGCGCGGGAGGAACGGAAAAGGAGGGCGTCCTCACTTCCTGCAAACACTGGTCGCCCAGCGCAGCGACGTACAAAATGAAGTCTTAAACATTCTGGAGCTTGCCTGGATCAAGAACCGGTCTTTCGGGAGTATAGCGCGACGGTATAAGACAAGCTATCACACGATATACAGGCTAGTGCGAGGCTTGGAGCTTCACAAAGGGCAGCTTGTTGAGTTTCTGAAGGAGCCACGAAGAAAGGCATTCTACAATTTAGATATGGACACTTCTGATTATGAAACCGTGCGAGCTTACATACGGAGAGCTAAACGAGATGAGGTTAAAGGGTACAATGATGTTCTCAAGACCGCTGAAAAGGCTTGGAAAGCTCTTGGCTACAAAGATCCTGGCAAATGGACACCTGATGAAGTGGTTGAGTATCTCTCAACCCTGACTTATGGGGCTGCGAGCAACGCGTTGGACGCCGTACGCCAAGTGGCACCCCAGATTAAAGAGGAAGTAAGGACGGGTCGCTACCGAGAGAAGTTGCGACGACGGAAGAAAGATATCTTCGCCAAAGAATTCAAGATGATAATTGAAGCTCTACAAGCAAATAACATGGCTTGGGAGGAAACCGTTCTCAAATTGCACGTTACTCTTGGCGCCAGGGAAGGCAAGTCCAACCCGAAGTCAGGGATATGCGGTGTCTCCTGGGATCGACTCCACAAGAGATTTGCAGAATGTGACGTTTGGGAGAGCAAGGTTAGAGGTGGGCTTTGGTCCCGCAAATGCCCGGTAGGCCTATTCTTTCCAGATCTACCAAAAGAGTTAAGGCGGCTTTGGATAGAGCGAGGACGGCCCACGACAGAGAAGGTGGTTCCAGGCGGCTATAGTGAGCTAATAAGAATCTACAAGAAGATCCGCGTGGCCTGCCTCAGCGTCTGGAAAGGAAAGACGGAGCCTGATGTTTTGACGGAAATGACAACGCTACTGCCGCATGATGCAGACAGAATCCACGTTAACCTGTTATGGGAAGCTGGAGTTCCCCTTGAAGTTGTTGCAGGTCAGGATTTGGGCCGTGGCGAAGCAATAGGATTAATGGGCCGCGTTTGGCTTAGCGTTGACACTATAAAGAAATACTACTTGAGCCTAACGCAAAGGTCGGAACGCTTCAAGAGGTTAGAAGTGCAGGTCAGGGAATACAGCAAGCAATTCAATGGGCTTACTGTAACTTTTGCAGAAACTTAGCTTTGGTTCCAGCAACCTTTATAGAAAGACGCCAGACGACCTGATGCGTTGGCATGGCAGAGTACAGTTATAGGGGTTGGGTTAAAAGAAGCGTCTCTCGCAATGAATAGACGTCTCGGTTTATGGGCGGAGACGTCACCCTTAATCCTGCAAATGTGTATGTAAAAACATCTAACTGACACATGGTTTTTAACATTACCGCAAAGGTTTTGGGTTTTGCAAAGACTTTTGCAACATTAGCTCTTGCAAAACTCCATTCAATTCAACATACTCCTCTCTGCGCGCGCACTGTAAACGCCCTTCATTTCCTTGATCGTGCCAACTGCTCAATATCCCATTGGTTTCTCTTCTGTCACAATCATTAACCTTGTAGCCTAATTCACCGCCCTCGTCACTCGTCATTGAAGAGTAGCTGTCTTCATTTCAGGTTGTGCGTGCGCGAAGTCTTGCAGAAGCCGCTATTCCGTGCGATCAGTTGACCGTCTTGAACGTTGAGTACAACGACAATGCTTTTATTGTTAGAATGTTCTTGGGTGTTGACGTGATAAAACATAGCCAAAAGGCCAAGATATAAATAAAGTAGAGGTACTTCGGTAGTTAGTTGGAGCGGGACGGACGGTTTAGGATGCCAAAAGAGTTCCGACACATCATACGCATCGCGGAGACCGACCTAGATGGAAGCCAAAAGGTAGCCCACGCGCTAACCGGCATCAAAGGAATAGGAATCAGTCTAGCAGACGTCATAGCGAAAAACGCTAGCATCGACTCACAAGCTCGTCTGGGCTTGCTTTCTGATGTAGAAATTGAGAGGATCAGGGATGTTTTGAGCGAGCCTGAAAAACATGGTATACCCGGCTGGCTTCTTAATCGTCAAAAGGACAGCGAAACCGGCAAAGACCTGCACATCACAGGGTCCGACTTGACCCTCAGAATAAAATCTGACATAGATGAAATGAAGAAGGTCAAATCGTGGAAAGGCTTTCGCCACGCTCATGGACTGAAGGTACGGGGACAACGAACAAGAGCAACGGGCAGAACCGGTAAGGCTATCGGCGTCAAGAAAAAGAGGATAAGGCGAGAGCGTTAATGGGCGATCCAAAAAAGCAACGAAAAAAATACGATGCACCCAGGTTCCCTTGGCGAACCGACATCCTGCAGTCGGAACTCAAGCTGCTTGGTCAATACGGCCTACGCAACAAGAAGGAACTGTGGCGCCACAAAACGATGCTCTCAAAATATAGAGGCATCGCCAGATCGCTCTTAGGCATGTCTGCCACAGAAAGAAGAAAACTAGAAAAACAGCTTCTAGCTAGGCTCCACCGTCTCGGAATCTTACCTAAAACCGCCGCGATAGATGACGTCTTGGATCTTTCAGTTGAAGATATCCTTGAACGTCGGCTTCAAACACTCGTTTTCAGAAAGGGCTTCGCCAACTCTGTAACTCAAGCTCGTCAGCTGATCGCCCATGGACATATCTCCATTGAAGGAAGAAGGGTTTCAGCTCCAAGCTACATGGTTCTGAGAGATGCCGAAGCAAAGGTGGCTTTTGCTCCCACCAGTCCCTTATCAAACCCAGCCCACCCGACAAGGCGAACCCTAGGCGGAGAGACCAAAACTGACGCTGAGACCGGAGCAAAGGAGAAGAAAAAGCCATGAGCAAAAAGGCTGAAAGATGGGCAGTTGTTCACATCTATAGTTCCTACAACAACACAGTTATACATTTCACCGACATATCAGGCGCCGAAACCATCGCCAGAGGTTCAGGCGGAATGTTCGTCAAAGCTGATCGCCTAGAATCATCACCATACGCCGCAATGCGGGCAGCCGCTCATGCGGCTTCCTTGGCCAGAGACAAGGGAGTAACCGCCATACACATCAAGGTTCGAGCTCCCGGGGGATCAGATGCTAGGACACCGGGTCCAGGAGCCCAAGCCGCCATAAGATCTCTTGCGCGAGCCGGATTCCGAATCGGCCGGATCGAAGAGGTAACGCCTATTCCTCATGATGGAACAAGAAGGAGAGGCGGACGTAGAGGGCGCAGAGTCTAAGAGCAGTCAACAGCATTGTTAGAGAGGCTACGCGCTGTTCTCGGAAAGCATAAAATTGAAATAATGCCTTTCTCTCCTTATGAAAAGCACATGCGCTTACGACTGATCATGTAGAGGTTTGGCTTCAGTGGAAGTTCAGATTACGGAAAAAACTGATATCACCATGCGTTTTGTTGTCAAGGGAGTTGATGTACCCTTTGCAAACGCGTTGCGAAGAACGATGCTAGCTGAGGTGCCTTCGATGGCAATAGATGAGGTAGTCATCATTCAAAATTCATCTGTGCTCAACGACGAGATTCTTGCTCACAGATTAGGTCTCATCCCCCTCAGAACGGACCTGGACTCCTACAACCTGCCTGACGAGTGCACCTGCAAAAGCGAGTTTGGATGCAATCTCTGCCGCGTATCTTTAGCATTAGAAGCTGAAGCCACCGAAAAGACGATAACTATCTACTCTGGCAACCTAGTTTCGGAAAATCCAAACATAATCCCTGCGAGCAACAGAGTCCCCATCGTCAAGCTGGCACCTGGCCAAAAATTGAGACTGGAAGCATATGCCCGACTTGGGAAGGGAGAAAAACACGCCAAATGGCAACCAGTCTCCGTGAGCACCTATGAATATCAACCACAGACCAAGAACGGCGAATTCGTTTTTAACATCGAATCGACAGGCGCCCTTCCAGTGGAGCGAGTTCTCATCGAAGCCATAAACATTCTTGACAAGAAATTTGAAGACTTCCAAAAGCAAATGCGGGGGAAGAAATGAGACAAGTAAAAACGACTAACCCAGAACTGCGTAACCTCATCCGATCTCTACGGAAAGAAGCACAAACAAACGACGCGAGAATATGGCGCGACCTCGCTGATCATCTGTCAAAGTCGAAACGACGAAGGATCGCGGTAAACCTCAGTCGATTAAACCGCCATACCAAAGCCAGAGAAACCGCGGCAGTTCCAGGAAAAGTTTTGGGAGCCGGAAGCGTCAACCACCCCATCAATGTTGCAGCCTTCGACTTCTCCGAGCACGCAAGATCAAAGATTTTAAAGGCCAAGGGAAAATGCTTAACATTCGAGGAGTTGATTAAGAAAAACCCAAAGGGCACCAATGTGAAGATAATCGGGTGAGAACCACGATCACCAAGAACGCTGCGGTAATAGACGCAACCGGACTGATCCTCGGCCGAATGGCAAGTGCCATAGCCAAAAGGCTACTTCAAGGCGAAACGATATACATCATAAACGCTGAAAAAGCGACCATATCGGGCAAGAGACCGAGTACAGTGAGGGAAGCCAAGGCATTTCTGGAAATTGGGCATCCCGGAAAAGGTCCCTATCACCCGAGAAGACCAGATAGGATTGTTCGACGAACCGTCAGGGGCATGCTTCCTTGGAAGAAGCCAAAGGGAAAGCAAGCTTATAGAAGACTTCGCGTCTTCATTGGAGTACCCGAAGAGCTCCAAAGTGAAGAAACTCAGACGATACCTGATGCTAAAGCACAGAAGCTTAAATGCCCCTACACAACCGTTGGAGAAATAGCTCATGAAATCGGATGGTCTCCCATAGGTGAGTAAAATGTCACGATCCAAAAGAATTTTGTTAACAAGTGGAAAGCGGAAAACGGCTATCGCCAGGGCAACCGTTAGACCTGGAAAGGGAAGAATCCGCATAAACAACGTTCCCATCGAGATTTTTGAGCCAAAAATCGTTCGTCGCAAGATTATGGAGCCTCTTCTTCACGCCGGCGACGAAACTTGGAACCAGCTTAACATCGACGTTACGGTTTCTGGTGGAGGTTTTATGGGACAAGCTGAAGCTGCACGGATGGCCATTGCCAGGGCTCTGCTAAAATGGACAAAGAGCTCGCGCCTTCAAACAACCCTTAGAGACTACGACCGAACCATGATTGCTGGCGATCCGCGGAGAAAAGAACCCAAAAAATTCGGGGGTCCTAGCGCCAGGGCCAGAGATCAGAAGAGCTATAGGTGAACAACTCCGCTCTGTGGCGTTCGAGTGGTTTATCACGGTTTCTCAGCTGAGAAGGGAAAAAGGTATAAGTATGTCAGCCCATTCTCGGGAATGCTTTATTACTCTGAATCTTAGAATGATTAAAGGAGGCGGCAAAAATCATCATACCAGTTCGTTGCTTCACCTGCGGCAAGTTGATTGGTGACAAGTGGGAAGACTTTGCTGCTAGGGTTAAAGCCGGGGAAGACGCAGGGAAAGTGTTGGACGGTCTTGGAGTGACGCGATATTGTTGCCGTCGTATGCTCCTGTCGCACATCGACCTCATAGACGAGATCTTAAGATTCTACGAAGAAGCCGAAAAGAGGAAACACATTTAACCATTAATGAGAGACGGTCACCTTGTCAACAGTCATTGAAGACATTAACGCTCGAAAGATTTTCAACAGTAGAGGGGAGGAAACCCTCGAAGTTGATATAATAACTGCCATGGGGTTCGGAAGAGCCTCAGCGCCAGCCGGAGCCAGCGTGGGGAAAGCCGAAGTGCCTCCTTATCCTAAGGGAGGAGTGGACCAAGCGGTCAAGAAGGTTGAGGAACTGATCACTCCAGAACTGATTGGCATGAACGCGGATATGCAGGAAGAAATCGATCTTCTCCTCCATGAAATCGACGGAACAGAAGATTTTAGAAACATGGGAGGAAATGTTGCATACGCGGTATCCTTGGCTACAGCTGAAGCCGCGGCCACATCTTATGGCACACCCTTGTTTCAGCATCTGGGCGGCTTTCTTGCGAACAAACTCCCATACCCCCTCGGAAACGTTTTGGGAGGAGGAAAACATGCCCAAGGAAAGGCGCTTGATATACAAGAATTCTTGATCCTTCCACTCAAGGCGCCTAGTTTTTCCCATGCCGCTAAAGCAAATGCTTTGATTCATCAAAGAGTTGGCTCCTTCCTAAAAAAGAAGGATACCACCTTCACAGGTGGGAGGAATGATGAAGGAGCATGGGCCACCAACATCAAAGATGAAGAAGCTCTGGAAATCCTAATAAAGGCGTGTCAAGAGGTTTCAGAAGAGTTGGGAGTTAACTGCAGAGCTGGCATTGATGTGGCTGCATCAACTCTGTGGAGCCCAAGAGAGAAACGCTACGTGTACAGCCGAGGAAAAGTAAGGAGAAATTCGGGAGAGCAACTCGATTTCGTTTTGCAGCTTATTAAGAGTTACAATCTCGCCTATGTGGAAGACCCATTCCACGAAGAAGACTTCGAGAGTTTTGCGACACTCCGGAAAAAGGCGAAGAGATGTCTTGTATGTGGCGACGACCTATTTACAACGAATAAGAAGAGACTGGCTCATGGGATAAAGATGAATGCTGCAAACGCTGTTATCATAAAGGCTAACCAGATAGGGACTCTCACAGACGCATGGGAGACAACACAAACGGCAACGCAAGCCGGATACGTCCCCGTCGTGTCCCATCGTTCTGGAGAAACAGGCGACGCCCACATTGCCCACTTGGCCGCAGCCTTTGGCTGCCCGATCATAAAGACAGGCGTAGTGGGAGGTTCACGAGTGTCGAAAATCAACGAGCTCATCCGGATTGAAGAAACTCTCGGAAGTAGAGCTGACATGGCTGTTCTTTCATTTTAGGAGGAAAAATCGTTGTCAGAAGAGGAAAGAGAGAAAGAAGTTGCGGTTCCTAGTGAAGAGGAACTCCTACTGCCGCAGGACACCCTACTGTCTGCTGGCATTCATATAGGCACCAGGATGAAAACAAAAGACATGGAACCCTTCGTCTATCGCGTCAGACCCGATGGTTTATTCGTATTGGATGTCAAGAAGACCGATGAACGCATACGAACTGTAGCCAAGTTTCTCGCTCGATTTGAACCGTCGAAAATAGCGGCAGTCGCAGCGAGGCTTTACGGGCGCGCCCCAGTAACCAAATTCTCTGAAGTAGTTGGAGCAGTTCCAATAATCAGCCGTTTTATCCCCGGGCTCCTTTCAAATCCTATCTACCCAAACCGCATAGAGCCAGATGTGGTAGTCGTTTCTGATCCTAGGGCTGATGTTCAAGCCATACGAGAGGCATCAAGCACTGGTATTCCTGTGGTTGCCCTGTGCAGCACCGACAATGACTTTGCGGATGTAGACGTAGTTATACCAACGAACAACAAAGGGAGAAGAGCCTTGGCAGTGATCTTCTGGCTGCTTGCCAGACAAGTTATGCGTGAGAGGGGTGAAATTCCTCCAGACGGTGATATAGGTCTGGCCATAGACGACTTTGAGGTAAAACTCGCCAGAGAATGATAGAGGAGGAGTAGAAGGTCTGAAGGTTAGGCCTCCCGCCTTCGCAGGTTCATGGTATGCGAGCTCCCCGGAAGGACTGAGGAAACAGATCGAAGAATGCTTCACGCATAAGCTTGGACCCGGCAAGCTTCCCAGAGTCGTTGAGAAGGGCCCTCGAAACATTCTAGGGTTAGTCTGTCCCCACGCTGGGTACATGTACTCTGGTCCAGTGGCTGCCCATGGATATTGCCAACTCGCAGCTGACGGTAGACCAGACATTGTCGTCATTTTCAGTCCCAACCACACTGGACGAGGAAGCGCACTGGCCATCATGAACGAGGGGAGTTGGCGCACTCCGCTAGGAGACGTGGAGATTGACGATCCAACTGCCAACGAGATTCTGCATGAATCTCGCATCATTGATGTGGACGACATAGCCCATGCCTATGAGCATTCTCTTGAACTCCAGCTTCCCTTCCTTCAATATCTGTACGGTTCAAAGTTCCGATTGGTGCCCATCTGCTTTCTCATGCAAGACCTAGAATCCAGCCGAGAGGTTGGGCAGGTGGTTGCAAAGGTCTTGTCAGGAAAAAACGCCCTAGTGATTGCTTCTACAGACATGACGCACTACGAGCCTCACGAGAACGCCAAGCGAAAAGATATGATGGTAATTGAAGCGGCCACAGAGATGGACGAGAAGAAATACTATTCCACAGTGGAGTTCCACGGCATATCCACATGTGGCTACGGGCCAGTTGTCGCCGCAATCACAGCGACGAAAGCGTTGGGCGGCAAGCAAGGGCAACTGCTATGCTACAAAACGAGCGGCGATGTCACAGGCGACTACTCAGCGGTCGTGGGCTACGCCTCCATCTCATTTGTTAAGGGTTAGTTGAGTGAAGCGGCTTCTAACCAACGCGCTTGCGCTTCAACAAATCTTATCTAACTTTTCGACAGTGATTGTTGATGTAGGGTAGTCTCAATGGGAAGAGGTTCTGGATTCGGAAAAGTAATCCTGTTCGGCGAGCACTTCGTCGTTCATGGCGTGCCAGGAATCGTTTCTGCAATCGATTCAACGGCTGACGCAAAGGCAAGAAGAATTGGAGAAGGAATCACGGTAAAAGATGAAAGACTAGGCGCGCGCGCTTACACCGAAAAGAAAAGAAGCCAACAAGAAGAGTCCATAGAAAGAATGCTTAAGACCATGGGAATCAATCCGGAAAAAGCTTCTCTCGAGATCTGGTTGGGAGGAAACCTCCCCGGGTTCAGCGGTATTGGGGCTTCAGCAGCAAGTAGCGTTGCAATAGCGAGAGCCATAGCAGAAGAGTTTGAAATGAAAATGTCAGATGCGAGAGTCAATGAAATAGCTTATGAAGCTGAGAAGGCGTATGCGGGAACCCCCTCAGGCATTGACAATACCGCAGCAACCTATGGGGGGCTAATCTGGTTCAAGAGAAATCTTGGGGGAGGTCCAAACACAATTGAGAGATTGGGTATCCGAGAACCCGTTGACATTGTCATAGGCAACACGGGAATTGTGGCTGACACGAAAGCAATGGTTGCAGGAGTTGCGGAGAGAAAAAAAAGAAATCCAGAAAAATACAATCCCTTATTCGAGCAGGCCGAGGGGCTAGCATTTGCGGCACGAAAAGCCTTAGAAGGGTTTGATTTAAGAAAGGTTGGGGAGTTGATGAATGACAATCATCACTTACTGCAGGAGATCAAAGTTTCCTGTGAAGAACTAGATTACTTGGTGAACACAGCGCGAGAGCGAGGGGCGTTTGGAGCAAAACTAACTGGCGGTGGCGGTGGAGGGTGTATGGTCGCGTTAACTCCAGGTAAGGAGCTGCAGAAAGCAGTTGCCGTTGCCATAGAAAAAGAAGGATTTGAAGTGTTGAGAACGAAAATCGGAATCAAAATATAAACGTGCCGTGAACAAGAAGTGAGCTTTAGAAGGAAGGAGAAATGGGTTTTAGAAACTTCTTAGAACAACTTGACAAAGATAGAGAATTAGTGAGAATCAGAAAGGAAGTGTCAACTGAGTATGAGATGGCGGGGATTATAGATGCTCTTGGCGAAAAACCCGTATTTTTTGAAAAGGTGAAACAATCTGACATCCCTGTTGTAGCTGGTCTGGTCTCTTCTAAAGAACTGATTGCCAAAGCTTTGAATATAAAGAGAGAACAATTGCTGCATAAGTTGTCTATAGCCATAGAAAATCCTTTGCCTCCAGATGTTGTGGAGAACGGAGAATGCCAAGAGATAATTGAGAAAGACGTGGATTTAGCAAGACTGCCAATAATGAGGTACACAGAAAAAGATGGTGGAAGATACATAGCATCCGCCGT
>CAYGAE010000053.1:0-11442 GCA_964347855.1 uncultured Candidatus Bathyarchaeia archaeon | reverse complement strand
GTAAAAGGAAGCGGATATCCGGTAAGAGCCCGCTTCATGGATCTAGCTGAATGCAGCGCCGGAGGAGGAACGATCGCTTGGGTAGATAGCGGCAATGCGCTTAGGGTTGGTCCGATCAGCGCAGGAGCAGAACCTGGTCCTGCATGTTACGGCAAAGGTGGAAAACAGCCAACAGTAACCGATGCCAATGTAGTGCTCGGAAGACTCAACCCCGAATATCTGCTTGAAGGTAACATGAAGATCCATCCAAACCTTTCAGAGAAGGCAATTTTGAAGGAGGTCTGTGAGAAAGCCCCATTAAAACTTGTCGAAGCAGCAGGGGGCATCATTAAAATCGCCAATTCGACCATGGCGAAAATCTTGAGAATAGTATCAGTGGAACGTGGCTACGATCCAAGAAACTTCGTTTTGATTTGTTTCGGGGGAGCAGGACCAATGCATGGGTGTGCGCTAGCTGAAGAATTGAACCTAACCAAGATAGTTGTTCCCCCTAATCCCGGGCTATTCTCTGCTCTCGGGCTACTGGCGGCTGATTTCAGACACAACTCTGCAAAAGCAATTATGAAGTTGATTGATGAGATCAAAGCAAAAGAACTCGAAGCCGCTTTTCAGAAGCTTGCAGCTAAAGGTACTAGGCTACTCGCGACGCAACGCGTTCCAAAGGAGAACATGCGTTTCACTAGGGAAATGGACTTGAGATACCTTGGTCAAAGCTATGAACTAACAATCCCAACGTCAACACCGTTTACCGAAGATATTCTACGCCAAACAGTTGAAGGGTTCCACATGAAGCATATGGCAACTTATGGCTATGCAGTAAGAGATGAACCTGTGGAATTGGTGAACCTTCGACTCGTTGCAACAGGGTTGGTTGAAAAGCCAAAACTCAAGGCGAAACCGCTACGGCGAGAAAAGCCTTCGAAGGAGGCTATTATCGCAAAACGTAGAGTCTTTTTCGAACGGAAAGCCGAGTATACTAGCACTCCGATTTATGCACGGAAAAAACTGAAGGCTGGAGATATAATCTCTGGTCCTGCAGTTGTCGAGCAATACGATGCCACGACTGTTGTTTATCCAGACTGGGTCGCTGAGATTGACGGGTTCGAGAACATGATTCTCTCAATCAAGACCGGAGGGCATTAGGTTGTCAGTAGACCCGATTGCTGTTGAAGTCATAAAAGGCGCATTGATCTACGCCGCTGAGGAAATGGGAATCGTCTTGCGGAACTCAGCGTACTCTCCTAACATTAAAGAGCGAATGGACTTCTCATGTACGATCTTTGACGTGGAAAAGCGGCTGGCCGCGCAGGCTGAACACATCCCTGTTCATCTAGGTTCAATGCAACATGCAGTTCAGAACGGTCTGGAAAGGCTTAATGAAGACCTTGAAGATGGCGACATGGTACTTTTCAACGATCCATATATCAGCGGAACCCACTTGCCGGACATTACGCTCATCTGCCCAATCTTCTACGAGGGTAGAATCATCGCCTATTCCGCGAACAAGGCGCATCATTCAGATGTTGGAGGAAAGGCCCCAGGAAGTATGGCGGGAGACGCCACTGAAATCTACCAAGAGGGCATCATCATTCCACCCGTGAAATTTGTCAAGAAGAATGTCATCCAGAAGGCGATCGCAAGTATAGTGTTGAGCAACATTAGAACCCCCGAGATCCGAATGGGCGACTTGACGGCGCAAATGGCGGCAAACCTCCGTGGCAAGCGACGCATTCTTGAACTCGTAGGAAGATATCGTGCGGACGTTCTACATGAAGCCATGGAAGCGATTATGGATTATTCAGAAAGGCGAATGCAAATCGAGATAAACAGAATGCCAAACGGAAACTTCTCTGCGGAAGATTATGTTGAAAACACGGGAACAAGCAACAAAAAAGTCAAGATCAAGGTTTCAGTCGCTGTGAAGAAAGACCGTTTGTCAGTTGATTATACAGGGACGGATGAGCAGGTAGATGGACCTGTCAACGCTGTCTTTGGTGTGACACTGTCCGGAGTATATTATGTTTCCAGATGTCTAACCGATCCTTCGATACCAATGAACGACGGATGTTATAGACCTGTATTAGTCCATGCTCCCGAAGGCACAGTGGTGAATCCAACTCCACCAAGACCCGTAGCTGGAGGCAACGTCGAGACTTCGCAACGGAATGTAGATGTATTGCTGAAGGCTTTTGCTCAATTCCTACCCGAGAGGGTCTGCGCGGCATGTCAGGGAACAATGAACAACGTTGCCGTCGGAGGGAGAAACTTGGACGGCAAGCCTTGGACTTTCTATGAAACGATAGCGGGAGGATTCGGAGGGAGAGATGGCATTGATGGAGTCGACGCAGTGCATTCTCACATGACAAACACGATGAATACGCCAATCGAAGCCATCGAAACTACCTATCCCATACGCTTCATGAAGTATGAACTGAGCAAGGATAGTGGAGGCGCTGGGAAATATCGAGGTGGAGTCGGGTTGGAAAGAAGTTGGATGTTACTGGCTCCTTCAGCCACGTTGTCAGTGCTCGCTGAAAGAACAAGAATTCCCCCATGGGGGCTGTTTGGCGGAAAACATGGTGCCAAAGGTGAATACTACATCATAAAACCGGATGGAAAACAAGTAAAGCTGCGGTCCAAATGCACTATTAGAATGAAGAAAGGCGACATTTTCCTTGTAAGGACTCCTGGCGGGGGAGGCTATGGAGAACCCCTGGAACGTGACCCCGAGCTTGTGCTTCAAGATGTGCTAGCTGATCTTGTTTCGTCGGAGACAGCAAAAAAAGAGTATGGCGTATTGATAGAACTTCACGATTGAATCGGTTGTAAGTCACTGGAAAGAAACGACCTAAACCGGAAAGCCAGACACTCCAGATTGTTTTCAGAAACGTCGTTCCAGCTGTGTTGGTCAGGGATATTACAAGGTCTTCCTCATGTCTTCTGGTGTAGCTGAAGGAAGAGGCAGGTCTTTCATTGTAACCAGACCTGGTGGAGCATTAATCACTTTGGGGATTGAATTTACAATAGCAGCTGTTGTTGCTAGATCACCATGCACACAAGGACTGATTTTCTGACGGATCGGTGGCACTCCCTCGATAGTCACCGAATCGTACTCTTCTTCAGCGCCTATATATGCTTGAAAATCGAGTATGATCCGCTCTTTCCCGCCAACAAAGCCGTGTGCACACTGCTTTGATCCGGCGACTTGACCTTGTCTCACTCTAATGGCTTCACTAGCAACCCCATTCAAAGCTATCACCGGCTGGGGTGTGTCAACTTCTATTTTGTCGAGTTGCCATTTCAGCGCGTCCGCAATCATGCTTATGGATTGTTCGAGACCTACATGACCAGTTATGGTCTGATTCTTAATCCGTTTATCAAACTCCTTAACTGAGAGACCTGCTCCTATCTTCTTCTGAAAGGGAACCCTGCGCGTAGCAGCGTTCATAATTCTGTCAACTTCTATTCTGTCAACTCTTTGACACACTCCAGTGAGCGCAATAACCAGAGTGTCCATTAAAAAACCCGGGTTAATACCTGTTCCGAGAAACGTCACTCCATACTTCATCCCCAACGCGTCCAGTTTCTTCGCAAGTTCCGGTTCCGAAACGAACGGATAGACCAGCTCTTCACATGTAGATATCACGTTCACTCCATACTCTGCCAGAGGAGCAATTTGAGAATAGACATCCTTGAAATGAGAGCTAGTTGTATGAACTACAATGTCTGCGCAAGCCTTGCACAAAATAGTTTTCGGATCATTTGAAATAACAACACCCAATTGTCTGCTGATCCCTAAAACTTCACCTAAATCCTTTCCAACTTTGTCCTTGGCTATGTCTATGGAACCTACAATTTCCACCCCTTTCTTTTCGAGGAGGAACCTAGCGATGTTGCTTCCAATGGCGCCGACACCGAACAGAACAACTCTTATTTTCTCCATGTAGCTCCCACTTGACAGAATGCTTCGAATTGGAACAGAAATAAGTTGATCTATTTAAAAGCCTAATGGATCAGTTTTCCCAAAGAGCATCTATAGAATGCCGAGTTTGATGGCAACATCGACAGCCTTATAGTCGGGATGAAGTCTAGCAAATGCTTTCTTCAAGCCTTTAGGCGTAATTGCGACGTTCACTTTTTCCACTTTAACTTCGTAAAGCTCCTCAATGGCTCGTTTGATATCCTCCTTAGAAGCCTTGAGGTTGACAATAAAAACCAGCTTGTTTTCGGCTTCAAGTATGCGGCTGGCAACTTCGGTCATAAGAGGGTACATCACGACGTCTTGCGGATCCAAGTGTTCCTAGCCTCCGAATATCTCTTCGAGCTTGTCAAAAGCAGACTTCGACCAGATCGTGAGTCTACCTGGATGAGTTCCTGGAGCCAAGAGCTCCACATTCAAACTGTCAATCTTGACTACATCCATACCCAGAATGTTCCGAGCTGCTTTCACAACATTCCCGTTTTCAGAAACTACAAGTAGTGGCCCAACACCATGCCTCTTTCCTCTTCCTCTCATCTTGCCCTTTCCAGCTCGAATTTTCTGACTCTCTGCAACCCGGTAAATATCAGGCCACACACCTAGTTTGATAAGCGCCTCTTCGACTTCGCTTGTCTTTTTCAGTTTTTGAATATCATCCGCAACTACAACGGGAAAATCCTTAACGTATTCGGTTATGTGACCACGAGAAGAAACGATTTCCTTTAAGGCAGTTGCAGCAACGGCCGAACGCAGAGCTAGTTTCATCTCTTTCTTAGGGATTTTCTTCACGATTTTTTTCCTAGATACTGGAGGAAAAGCTTCTCGACCGCCAACGGTACCAACAACGTATCCGGCTCTTCGTCCCATTCCTTTTATCCTTGGAACTCTGGCAACTCCATGTCCCGCGCCCCAAGACTCAACGCTCCTTCGTTTGCCAGCCAAAGGGTTTCGTCCTTGCGGTTGAAAACATTGAGACTGAAGTGCGACGACCGCCCTTTTTATGACGTCATGTCTGATCGGAGTTTTGAAAACTAGTGGAAGGTTAATCTTGCCCAGGGCTTTACCTTCCAAGTTGAGGATTTTGGCTGTTCTCTTGCCCATCTTCATATCCTCATTCTATCTTTGATGTGACTCAAGTGATATGGACACAATGTTCGGAGGCTCTTCAGGAACTATCCTTGGAGAACGTGCAGCAGAGCGCAATCTTATTAGGCGCTTTGTTGGACCTGGTAAGCTGCCGTCTATGAGCATATATGATTCGTTGATTTGTCCATAGCGCAGAAATCCTCCTTTCGGAGTAACTTGGCTTCCATCTGAGCCGATTTTCAGGATGCGTTTGTTGTATTCTGTGCGTTGGTGATAGCCCATTTGCCCTGCTCTTGGAATGCTGTACTGAACTCTTGCAGGGTGCCAGGGTCCAAGGGTTGCAATACCTCGCTTTGTCTTTCGAGCCTTATGGGATAAAATTCTGACGCCCCACCGTTTAACTGGTCCTTGAAACCCCTTGCCTTTTGTTATGGAAATTACATCAATGTATTGTCCTTCCTTGAAGATGTCGGTGGCTGAAACCGTCTTTCCTAAGAGTTCTTTGACGTATTCAAACTGCTCTTGAATTGTGGCCCCGGCTACCTTGATTTCCATCAAATCAGGCTTTTTCTTCGGAACGCTCGCCAATCTGGGCTGAGTCGCGACCAAAATGCGGAACTCAGCAATCTTATCCAGGTTTTCCTCCACTTTCTTGAGAGCTTGTTTTCGATCTTGGTTTTTAGGTGGAGTTAGAGCACGTTCTAGGTCTTTCGGCAGTTCCTTCATCCAAGCTTCTGTGAAACTATGAAGACCATAAGAATCTCTCACGTAAGCGCGAATGGCCCAGACTACGATAGGCGGGACCTCTACCACAGTAGCAGGGCGGGCTACTTCTTTGCCGAAATCTGACGAGCCAGAGGTGTCATTGATCATGAAAACATGGGTCATTCCAGCCTTGTAACCCGCAAATCCCTGTAGAGTCGGGGTCTCACCCTCAATCTCAGGCCAGAAACGAACTCTACCAACCCTGTGTGCAGCACGTCCCCTAGGCAAAAATGCAAGGGAACCACGTTTTGGAGCGTGCCTTTTTCGATGACCCACAGGCTTTCACCCTGCCCTTTCTCAGATTAGAATGTCAAGTTATAAAGGTTACGAATTCTTTGGAGGGATCAATTTATTGAAGAGTATTCAAGATAGCTAGTGTTGTGTATATTGCTTCTTCTGTTCGAGCAGTTTTTGTGCCTTGACACGGAATGGTATTCAGAATGAAGTGGGAGATCTCTTCCGGAGTTAACCGTTCATGCGCTGAAATTTCATGTAGTCCTTGGGCAGGAGCCCCGAAGACCACCAAAACCTTGCTGGAAGCTTTCCATCTTTCTCTCAGTTTCTTCATGACTTTCATTATTGTTTTTCCCATTCGGGATGTCATAATTACCAAGTCAAAGTCTTTTCTTTGTGCCAATTGTCCGAGCGGAACCTTAGAGGTGACCACTTCATAGCCCCAATACGCTTTCGGTTCTTCTCGACTTGCTAAAGTTGCTGAAAATTGCTTTTGAAGTCGAGTGATTTCCACGGTTACTCGGGTATTTAGTGGTAGCTGCTTTCCTTGTACCAATGCCAAGCGTTCCACGCCAACATCCACGAACGACCCTGTAGCTGAAGAAGAGACAACAACTCCTTCACGGTATTCTCCAAGGTTAAGCTTCTTTAAACGGTTGATTCTGGGATGATGAGGCGTACGCAGGGGAGGTAAGACACCAGCATAGCGCAGTTCCGACCTAATTCTAAACAGTCTCTTGCGCAAATATTGTGGGGTCTCCATGTAGGAGAGAATCAAAACGATCAGTTCAACGTCTCTGGTTTGGTCGACATTCGGGAAATCAGGGTAGACAATAACCTCATCTATTCGGAAGATTGCGGCTGCACGTCCGACTAGACCTACTCTGAATGTTTTCTCTCTTAGATGAGGAATATCCGAAATAAAAGAAGCTGGTATGGCTATAGAAATCTGCTGTGTTCGTCGTCTATGCAAGGATTCTTCTTCTAGTGTTTTCAAGGAAGTCAGCCAAAAGAGTCTTTAAAGTGATTGCTTTCTAGAGACTATCTCTTGATTTCTGTTTTCTTCATCCGTCCTATCGACCGCTGGCTGGCTTTTCCACATTCTTTGCATGCTAGTTTTACTGGAATTTTCCGTGTTGTTTTGGATCTTCTTGCCATCCTGCTGACTGGTACTTTGGAGAATTTTCCGTGGCCTCCATGTCCTCGGGCTCCGCGAGATTTTTGTCTTTCACCTGTTGTCATTTTGCCTCTCTTGCGGCTCACGCTGACTACGCTTGCCGTGTGAACTGTATGTTTTCTACAGGTTGCGCAGTAGGTCCTGATCTCTTTTGATAACTTCATTTGACTAGCGCCCAGAATGACAACTACCGGTCAATATATATAAACATTAACGGTGCACGTTGAGCGAGAACAGAGTATCTCTTGCTATCTCCCATCTCGGGGACTCGACGTTTGCTTTCAGCTTGTTCTTAAGGCCCCTCTTTCCTAAAGACCAACCGCACTTCGGCTAGCTTCCAGAAACAAGCTTGAGAATTTCTTTGTCATGTCCCTGAGGTCTTTGATTCTGCAATTTACTCTGAAGAAGTTTTCCATTCTACTAGTTTTAATTCCCATTCCGATGACAACTATACCTGACTTCTTGAGAGACTTGAGGGTTTTCAAAAGGGCATTAGTTATTTCTGAGTAGCCATGAGGCCATCCATCCGACAGAACCGTTACTAGTCTGAGATTTTCACTTCTCTTCTTCAAGATTTCTCCGGCAAGATAAAGAGCGTCAGGTATGTAGGTGGGACCTTCGAATTTTAGTGCCCCAATTCTTGCTTTTGTTCTGGGACCGTATCTTTCTGTTGGATCCTTCAAGATCAGAAATCTATCGTTGAATGCGTAGATTCCCCAAGAGGAAGAATCTATCAGAAGCTCCTTTGCGGTTTCAGCGAGGCATATGCCCAGGTTTTGAATTTCACTGCTGATTGGACTCATACTTCTGCTTGTATCGAGAAGGGTAATCCAAGCATAGCTTTTGCCTATATTTTCGTCTCGCATGAAAACATCCTTTCTCGGGTTCTTGCTGGCCATGACTTGTATAATTTCTTGGAGATCAAGTACCCCGAACAGCTTTCTCGGATCTTCATCCAGCGCATCAAATCCAACCATAAGACTGCTGATCAATCTCCTTGTTTCGCTCTTAGTCTCTGCTCGCGCTCTAAGATATTCCGTGTAGTCTTCACCTGGAAAGGCGATTGATTTGAATCTGGTTGCAAGAACAAGCTCTTCATATCTGTCAAGAGTTTTCTTCTCTCTAGCTTTTTCGTTGACCCAAGAATTGTAGACCTGAAAAGCCTCTGCCTCAACTGCCTTCTCTTGGAGTCTATGTTGCATGTTGGCTGCTGAAGCTTCTCCTAGTGTTGCAAGGCTCTTACTGAAAATCTCTCCGGCTCCGTCGTCAGGTTGAACTCGATATCTAGGGAAGAGAGAGCAGTGACTCAATTTTTCTGTATGGGGAAGAGCTGGAACTTCTAGTATTGGTCCGTAACATTCAAGAGCACTATAAATCTCGTCTGTAACTTCTACTCTCGCGTTGTCGTTATTCAAACGGCGACTTGCGAGAGGCTCGCTGGATGTGGTCTTCAGCAGCAAGAGGCTACTTATCACTCTGTTAATTGTTTCCCACTCCTCTGTACTCACATCACCTTTGGTCAGGCCTACATTCAATTGCATCAACAAGGCAGTCATAACTCTAGTTGCTGGGTTCCAAATTCTTCTAAGAGACCTCGATCTCGTGAAAGCAAGAGAGTTGGCGAAAGCTATTTCTCTAAGTTTGTCCGGATGACGTGCCGAAATATACGCTTTGACCCTACTATCTTCAACCAGTGATTCTGCAAACTTTGCAAGACGAGTATCCTTCTGCTTCTCCCATTTGGCGTATACTTCAGAATCTGAGATTGTGACGTGTGCACTGAGATGAAAAACACATGCTTTGAAGAGTTTGACAGCTTGCAGCTTCCCCTTGGGTCCTTCTGGAAACTGATATCCCAAGAATGAAATTGTTTCCTCCTCTTGATGTAAAATGGGCTCCGGTAAAACTATGACAAAGCCGATTTCGTCACGAGATAAAATTGGCTGATCGAGTTCTGGGTCAATAAGCAACTTCGTTTTGAACTTATCCTTTTCGAAAAACAAGGACCAAGCATATTCGAAGTAGCCCACACGGATCACCGCATTGTGCTTGACTGAAACCGATCACCGGCTATCTGCTCTTGAACACACTCTCGATGACTCTTCTTACATCACCCTGCACTTCGATGTTGTCGCTGGTCAAAGCTATTATGGTTTCTTCTGCCGCTGCTAGGGGATCAAGACCATCACTAATCAGAACTGCCCAGTGCATTAAATCCCCAAGTGAGGGACCATAGGGCAAGTCCCCTGCTTTGTACTGCCTCCGCATTTCTGCTCCGACTCTGAGAATTTCAAACGCCGTGTTCTCATCTACGCCTTTTCTTGCTATCAGCTGCGCCTCTTCAGGGAGAACTCTATCTCCAACACTCGGATAGTCAAATCCTATCCATACGCTCATACGTCTTCTGAAGGCTGCGTTCATGGGTTTGGTTCCCGCGAACTCGGCTGAGAATGGGTTCATGGTGATGATTAGATATCCGAATTCGTGACGTTTGACGATTTCACCGTCTTTTTCTGTGATTACCATGTGTCCTCTCGTGTCAAGTACAGGGTTTAGTCGAGTTGCAACATCCTGTTTCATCATGTTAGCTTCGTCCAAATACATTAGGCCTCCATTTCTGAGCCAAGAAACCAGCGGTCCATCAATCCAGTTCTCCTTGCCTAGCCCGATATATCGTCCGATTAGATCGTATGACGATGTTTGAAGACCGCAGTTCACCTCAAACATAGGCAGCCCTGTGAGTTCAGCGACAAGGTAGGCGATATGTGTCTTCCCGGTTCCAGATGGACCAATTAGCGCACACTGTTTGAAATAATAGAGTGCTCTTACTATCTGCTTAATGTAATCATGGTCACCTTGGATGTACGGTGGTGTGCCCTCGGGAATTAAGCCTCTAACATTCTCAGGGAATTCGTAGGCTGGATGAAGATCATATTTTTTGAGATCAACATTATACATCTCGTTGATCGGTGACCTTGTCTCTCTATGTTTCTTGTTCAATTGAACGCTGATTCTGGCACCATTCTTCCTAACATGTATCACTTCGTCGTCCGTTGAGGTGGGACCTCGGGTTTGAAGAGACAAGATTTCGGCCTCATCAAAACCTATGGGGTGGAAGCGATATAAATATTATGTCGTGCGACTTACGACTCTGAATTACTCCTACCACTAACATGGCTTGAGCAAGCTAGAGCTAGATGATCGCTTTGCGTGACATGCGTCCTGCGAAGACCTACGTACCTAGGCGTTTAAGATGTGCGAAGAATTGTGCGACATACAAATCCTTTAACTTCTTTTCAGTTGAACTTCAAGAGGATACTCATGAGTCACGAACAGGTTTTCGAGGGTGAGAAAAGTTCAAGAGATTTCCAAATCGAAGAAAGGACAGTCTCCGAAATTAAGGAGAAGAACTTTAATGATCCTTTCGAAATGCTCAACGAGATACGAGAAGAAACAGGTCAGATCTCCGAACTTGCCGCAGAAGAAAACGCGCTTGTCAAGGAATTTTTCGTGGCCCTACACAAAATTATGAAACCTTTTGCTCGAACTCTGCCTGTTTCCACTGCTCTACTGCCAAAAGAATGGGGAAATGTCAGCCACGCGAGCTTGGATCTCACGGGTCAACTTCTCATTCTTTACTCAGATGGAAAGATGAGACTAACGAACTTGAAAGAACAGAAACATCGTGAACTTCTTATCAATATTACCTACGATGTGATTCCCAGACTAAAGAAACTCGTCGTGTCACATCGACAGAACATCGAGTCACGTGTCAGGTTTATGTCATTGGTCACAAAGGAACTTCAGAACACAGCGAAAGCCTTTTCATCAGAAGCTTCCGAGCAACCAGTCATATGATTATTTTCATGAGTTGAGTGCTTTCCTGACCTGATATATCTTCATCTGCACAGGTCATCGGATATGGCGAGAGTTTAACACCTTCAAACCGCGCGGTTGAAACCTTTGTATAGCAACGCTTAAAAACTACGTTTCTAATGAAGATGACGAACTGAAACGAGTGTAAGATATATGGCAAACGAAGAAACATCAGAAAGTAAAGAGCTAGTTAAAGTGGAGAAGCTAACTCCAAGTTCGAGAGGAGTAAACACGATAGTTCAGGTAGTATCGAAGAGTCCAGTCAGGAATGTCACAGGAAGAGACTATTCTGTACGCAGAGTTGCTGATGCTTTGGTCGGAGATG
>CAYGAE010000052.1:0-11556 GCA_964347855.1 uncultured Candidatus Bathyarchaeia archaeon | reverse complement strand
TATTGCCCACAGCTTTTACAACCTCGCCCTTAATATGACGTTTGCATGCGCGCGCCACGCACCAATTCGCGCGCGCAATGATAATTGCAGATACAACGCCACCTTCTATTTCGATTCTATCTCCAGAAAACAAGTCATATACCGTAAAAGATGTTCCCTTAACCTTTACTGTGAATGAGACAGCCTCATGGATTGGTTACAGCTTGGACGGACAAGCAAACGAAACAATCACTGGAAACGTGACTCTGACTCTTTTTGATGGGTTGCGCGCGCGCATTTTGAGCCCAAACCCAAACACTAATAACCAATTTATCAAGTTTCTAATGACCGAATCTTTTGAGGTCTCGCATATGGTCGCAATTCCAAAAAGAACCGCGTATTTTGAGGCACCGGGTCCGGAAAACACGGATGACACTCTGAAATTGGCTCGGGAGAGGGCGGATGGACTTGGCATTAGGGAAGTCATAGTAGCCTCGACGAGAGGGGATACGGGCGTTAAGGCCTCTGAAATCTTTAGGGGGTTCAATCTTGTCGTGGTTTCTCATGCGGCGGGTTGGAAAGAAGCCGGAATACAAGAGATGGATGAGAACAATCGCAAAAGAATCAGGGAAAACGGAGGGAAAATTCTCGTCTGTTCACATGTATTTGCTGGGGTTGAGAGAGCGATTAGAGACCGGTTTGGTACTGCCTATCCAAGTGAAGTAATAGCTCAAACACTGAGGCTGTTTAGTGAAGGCACGAAGGTTGCGGTTGAAATCACCGCAATGGCAGCCGACGCTGGACTGATAGTAGTTGATGGCGATGTCGTGGTGATAGCAGGAACGAGCAAAGGAGCCGACACAGCGTTGATCATTAAACCAGCCAACTCAAAACGTCTGTTCGACATGAAGATAAAGGAAATAATTGCCATACCAAGAGAAACTGCGCGCAAGTAATGGTTTAGCGGGCGCGCGCGCAATGCGAAAGATCGCTGCGTTGAGCTTAGCCTCTATTCCCTTGAAGACGGAGATGCTTGCGGTCTTGCGCTTCTGTCTGGGCACACCCTGATCACGCCTGAACGCGCGCGCCTTGGACCCTAATTCTGGGTGATGTGAATGGTGATGGCACAGTTGATGACTCCGACTTGTCTGACTTAAGCAAAGCCTACGGCTGTAAACTTGGGGATGACGACTGGAACCCTAACTGCGACTTCAACTGGGACGGCACGGTTGATGCTTCAGACCTGTTCGACCTGAGCAAAAACTACGGAAAAACCGCATAATTGGGCATAGAACGTATGTCTAGCGCCGGGCGCGCTATTCGAGTTTTGCAAGTTTAAGGCTCGCGTTCCAAAGGCGTTTTGCAAGTTCTGCATCATAAGATTGCGATGAGGAAGGTGTTATCTTTTTATCGACGAAGTATTTGCCAGTAATATCTCGCACTTCGGGGGATGAAGCCAAGTAAAGAGTCGTTGCGGCTCCTTTTTCCGGAGATTTGAAAAAAGGCTTAGCCAACTTGTACATAAACTTGCGCGCCAGTGGCAGATCCTTATCCTTTGCAAGAAGGTTTGTAGCAACTGCTCCAGGGTGCAAACAATTCACAGTGACTCCAGTTCCGGTAAGTCTCCTCGCAAGTTCATATGTGAACAGGACGTTTGCCAACTTTGATTGGTTGTTCGCCCTCGCTCCATCATAATTCTGCTCCATCTGCAAATCATCAAAATTAATTGCTCCTCTAGTGTGATATGCTCCAGCAACTTCAATGACTCTGGCAGGTGCACTCTTCTTGATAATATCGAGCAACAAGTTTGTTAGTAAAAAGCGAGAAAGATAATTGACAGCAAAAGTCATTTCAAGACCATCAACAGTGACATGACGCTTGGTGAAATACACCCCTGCGTTATTAACCAGAACGTGCAGTTGCTGATACTCCTTTTCAAAGTCGTTCGCTAGTTTCCGAACGGATTCTTGTGATGATAAGTCCGCTATGAGTAAGTCAATATCATCGTTGCCACTCTTTTCTTGAATCTCCACTCGAACAGCTTCACTCTCTTCCTTCTTACGGCAAGCCATAACAACTGTCGCACCTATCTTAGCAAGCCCCATAGCAGTGGCCTTGCCTATTCCCGAGTTTGCCCCTGTAACCATGCAGATTTTTCCTTCAATGCTCATGCAGAGACACCTTAATCGCTTGTAGGGATGATTTTGCTCAAATAAACGTTGCGCGCGCATATCAGCAGTTCTTGAAAACGCAGATAACTGGAAAAGAGCCTCTGGAAAACTAGTTCCACCTTAAATGCATACGCTGGCAAAATTCTTGCGCGCGCGTATTCGTCAATAGTTAAATTTGCACTCGAAGAGTTGAGGGCCTGGCGTCCATGCATATTCAGAGAAGTCTAAGAACAGTTCGATGTGTCCGAGGTTCTTGAAGCCTCGTTCATATAGGAACTTTATTGTCTGGACGTTTCGTGCCACAGGCTTGACACTGAGAAACCTTACGCCTAGGTTGCGCGCTTCTGAAACAACCGTTCTTATCAATTGCTCCCCGATTCCCTGGCGGCGATATGCCCTGCTAACTATGAGTGGCTCTATTTCAGCCTCTTCGCCTTCCACAATTAGTCCAACAAGAGCAACCACTTGGGAGTCGTGCACAGCAACTCGAAGTCGATCAGGTCCAAACCTTGCCAGGTGGTTGTCAAAGTGGTCCTCTGGATGCGGTCCGCCGATGGTTGGGTCTTGATAGATCTCCCGATGCCACTCAGTTAACTCTTTCCATAAACTGCGACACTCTTCTCGGTCGACCGGTTGGTATTTTCGAATCATGAATGACAGCGCCATCTTTTACTCCACCATGGGAACACGATTCGTCGTCTTATTTCAATGCTCTCGAATATAAACCAAAATGCGCGCGCGAACAAATCCAGGTTAAATTTATCTCTCATATTCCCTAGAGTTATAAATTGCAGGCCGCGTCGATGGGGAATACCAGAGAAAGAGTGGTTTCTGCTTCTTCTTTATGCAAGGAGTATCAGATCGGGAGTCTCACAATCACTGCTTTAAGAGGCGTAAACCTTGAAGTTGTGGAGGGCGAGTTCGTTTCCTTTTATGGACCTTCGGGCGCTGGAAAGACAACGCTTCTAAACCTCGTTGGTGGTCTTGACCAACCGACCAGCGGAAAGATGGTTGTTTTTGATCATGACTTGAGCACCTATGATGAGGATTTTTTGGCAACCTTCCGCTGTGCTTACGTGGGATTCGTTTTTCAATCCTACAACCTTGTTTCCACGCTCACGGCTCTTGAAAATATTGCGTTTCCAATGGAATTGGCAGGTTGGTCGGGAGAGCGTCTTAGGAAGCGATCAGAAAAACTGCTGAGATCGGTTGATCTGTCCGATAGAGCCAATCATCTTCCTGCTCAACTCAGCGGTGGCGAGCAGCAGCGTGTTGCTTTTGCTCGAGCCTTGGCCAACGATCCTCCCCTCATCCTCGTCGACGAACCTACAGGAAATCTAGATACGGAAACAGGTTTTGGAATCGTTCAGATGCTTGAGAAACTGAAGGCTAAGGGAAAAACCATCGCAGTTGCTACGCATGATGAGAGAATAATGGAATTAGCAGACCAAAGACTGCATCTAAGAGACGGCAGGATCGTTGCCACGGATGAGTGAAATCGCGTTTCCCATAAAGGATTTGACACGAAGAAAATTCCAAACAGGCCTAATCATCGTTGGTTTAACAATCTGCACTGCAGCCACCGTTTTCCTGATTCTTTTTGGACAAAATGTCGGCTTTGAAATCAGTCTTGTCACAGAGGGCAGACTTTCAATGGGATTCTCGAATGTCTTTTCGCGTTATATTCTCATGGTCGGTCTCCTTAATCTCTTAGTTGGAGCATTAGTAACCTCTTTCCTTGTCTATTTATCCATGTCTGAAAGGGTGCGAGATGTTGGAATAATGAAGGCAACAGGATGTTTAGCCAGCCTAGCATTTGGCTATTTCCTCACAGAACTGTCTATTGTTGTCTTCATAGGTTGCATTGCTGGAACCATTATGGGGGTGTTAACTCACTTCGCTTGTATCAATGCGTTGAATGCCATGGGCTTTTCCATTCCGCTGACGCCCCTCAACTTATGGGCCATTCTGTTCATCTTTCTGGTCTTTGTTGTTGCCTCCCACATTCTCGGAACCCAGCCTATAATCAAAGCGATCAGGGTGAAGCCGGCTGACGCACTGTCGCCTCTCTATTCGCTTGGAACAGCATCAGAAGGGCTTGGAAGGCCTGCTTCTTCTAGACTCGGACTTACGTTTAAGGTGGCGTATCGGGCTCTAATGCGCAGGAAATCTGCAACCTACCTCGTAATAATTTGTCTCGCCGCAGTCTTGACCTTGACGACCGTAACAATTGCAGGGGGAATAATTGCTGGCCAAACTACTCATGGCTATGTGGAAGGTGCGGTTGGCAGAGACATCATTATCGTGGGACACTCAGACCTTACTAGGCAATATGTCAGTCTTCTTTCACGGTTTTTTGAGAAAAAAGAAACAGAGCCGATCAACTATCTTGATCCAAGATACAGCATTTCCGAGTCTATCATCTCGAAGCTCAGTGCTATCCACGGAGTTCTCAAGGCGGATCCACGCCTGGTTTTTGAAGCAACCGTTCATGAGGTTCAAGGGATTATCATCGACCCTGAAGGGCCAGACAGATACATCCCAGTGGGTGACCATCGGTCAGGCGATGCTCTTGTCCTCGGAGTTCGGCCTGAGCGTGTCATAAATGAGTGGCTGGTCTTAGGGAGGGTTCTCAACCAGACCGACATGTACTCCGCGATTATTGGCGACTCGTTGGCGTTGAAAATGTTTGCTGATCCTCAGAAGCAGGCTATTAGGGTTTTTGACGAAGACTTTGAGATAGCTGGCGTGTGCTTGGATCCCCTCAATAACGGAAACGTTGTGTACGTTCCTCTTGACGCTTTGGAGGAGCCCATTTATAATCTTCTCTTTCTCAAGATTGACCGGTCTAAACGCTTACAAGTTATCGCCGAGATAAAAATGCAGGTCTCAGAGACGATGTCAGAGTCTCTGGAACTCAATGAGATCTTGGAGAAAGACTTGGACTTTCTTGGGTACATCTGGTCGTTTGCTATGTTTCTACCACTCTTTTCATTGGCAACCGCTACCCTCTGTCTTCTCAGTTATATGATGCTTTCAATCACGGGTCAACAGAAGGAGTTTGGCGTCATGAGAGCCTTGGGCGCCAAGCCAAAAGCCGTTTTAAAGATTGTTCTTACAGAAGCTCTTATTATTACATTGGTTAGCGGGGCAGTAGGGGTTTTTATTGGGCTGTTTTTTACGTTTGTATTCCTGATTCCTGAGCCGATCATTTCTTATTCTACTCTTATTTCTGTTGTCGGATGGCTACTTTTGGTTCTAGGCTTCCTCTGCTTGTCCAGTCTATATCCAGCCATGAGAGTTGTGAAGAAGTCTGTCGCTGGCGTGCTGTCTCAGCCCTAATGTCATGACGTCTGTTTCGCGCGAAGCAATCTAGACGCGAAAATGATGGGAAATGCTACGCAAGGATGATGATGCGCCCGAGCTGGCCAAAGAACTTGAACGTGCACAGGAGTGATCAAGGAAACTTGAGAGAATGGGAGTTGTCGTCGGGACAACGAAAATCCACAGGGCGACGACAAGTGCAATCGCCGCTCAAGGGTTGTTCACGCATGAAGCGTCATTGACGGTTGTAGCTGGCGCCGTGGGCTCGCTCCGTGCGTGTCCCGTTCATGCGTGGCGTAGTTGGTGTTTACGCACGCAAACTACTGCCGAATTGTCCTTCGCCAGACTAGTGAAAGAAAAGGGAGTGGGGAGGGCCAAACAGCAACAAGCCATGTAAGTGATATCTCTTGACTTTCGAAACAGATACAATGGAACTGAAATATCAGGACTTATAGAAGAGAATCTTCTGGTTATTCGATGCTGCTCAGTTTTCGTTTTCCGAGGTAAAGAAGTGTAATCCCGATCAGAGAGATAATAGCCGTCTGCACCAGATGGTCAAGCAGTAGCCCTGTAAACGGCTCGAGGCTTGGAAGAATCTTTCTAAAACTTAGACCAAGCCGAGCGAAGCCGATCTCCAGTCCTATCGTGGTGAAGAGAACTACTTGGAGATTTATCAGTGCTCCAAATGCGCGCTCTCGCGAGCCTTCCGCAAAGACGGGTATCAAGAGTGCCAGTCCAAGGAGAAAGGCTACACTAGCCATCGTTCGTAGCGACCCCCAGACTACGTTCAGCAGCAAGGGAAATGGCGTGACGTCGGGAACCAGAATGGTAGAGACTGCCATCATTATGGCGGCAATCGGAACTGCCACCAGCCAACCTTGTAGCAACCGTGCTGTCAAGAATCGTCTGAGACCGTGTGGGGCTTTTTTGTAGAGGAAGAGGGTTCCCTTCCCGCGGCTGACCGTGCCAATCACGAACCCGGTAAGCAGTGGAATTGCCATCAAGCTCAAGACAACTAAGGGATCTCTTGGACTCGCGAACGGATCTGAGAGGAAAAAGTTGATCATGGCAATCAAGACGACAACGTAAACGATCCATGACAGGTTTTCAAGCCTCCGACCATAATCCTTGAAGACAGATGTTAGGAGTGTGCCAGAGGATCCGCCCCCGCCTAGAGATTTCACCGTCTTATAGAAGAGCCCGTCAGGCTTAGCTGTGGGAGCTATGAACGTCGTTGCTTCAAGGCTGTAGGCGCGATTGGCCGCTTTTGTTCCCAACCATAGCGTAGCAACGAAGAACGCAAGGAGACCTACAAACCGTGCCGAGGTCTCAAGACCAACTGAACCGATATCGCCGGGGTTAGCGGCGAAGCCAACGAAAATTTCCGCTCCCCACGAACTGGGCAAAACTCCTAAGATTGCCCTGACCGTCCCGCCGGTCGTAGGATCAACTAGGGCATCTGTTAGACCTCCACCAATGATCGAGTACATTACTCCGATCATGGGCAGAGCAACCAGCACTGCAAGCGCTCGTCCGACGTCCTTTCCACGGACTGTCTTTCCAAGCCTTGTTCGCAGAATAGCGGCGATTACAGTACCGATCCAAGTGGCAGAGAGAAATGTTATGATGAATACAAGGATGATCACGACATTCTGAACAACGTCCAATCCTAATGGAAGCAGAAAAGCCGTGAAAGTGCCCGTAATCACTGTGATGGCAATAGCATAGAAGGGCAGTTTGCCAAGAAACTCGCCAAGCAAAACGTCGCTTGGCTTTACTGGAGCTGCACGAAAAACTTCGAGATGCTCGGTTTTGACTTCCCTCAGCGTATCGCTGATTGGAAACAAGATCAAGTAGAAAAAAAACATGAATAGTATGATCTGCACAAGAGGTACCGCGGCCCGGGACACTATGAAAACGACGAAATCGTCGATCAACGGGCTGACGAGCGCTGGTGCGACGAAGGCTACATAAACCACAAGCAGGCCAATAGCCAAATAGGGAAAGTAAGGTCTTATCTTCCGAATTCCACTCGTGAAAATACGATATTCGTTTCTAGCAACCACGAGCCACTTAGGTGTCGGCACTCTTCTGCTCCCTCCATGCCAACAGCTCCTTCTCTTCTACGCCTCCGGTGAGGGCGATGAACGCTTCTTCCAGGGTCTTCGTTCCGGTTTGAGCGATGATTTCATCGACCGTACCCAATGCGATGAGCCTGCCTTGGTTGATGATGCCTATGCGGTCACACAGCTCCTCAACGATCGGCAGAATGTGGCTGCAGATGAAGATGGTTTTCCCTGCGGTGTCGGCTAACTTCTTGATCAAATCCTTCACCATGAGCGCAGCACGCGGGTCTAGCATGGAGGTGGGCTCGTCAAAGAACAGAATGGGCGGGTCGTGAATCAGGGCGGATGCGATTAAAATCTTTTGCTTCATGCCTCGGCTGTAACCTTCAAGCAGATAGTCACGTCTCTCATGAAGGCCGAATAGCTTCAGTAGGTCGTTTATTCTGTCCGGCAGAATGTCACTGGGGACGTCGTAGAGGGCGGCCATGAACTCTAGGAACTCTTTGGCGCTGAGTTTCTCGTACAAGCCCGGTGACTCGGCAAGTAACCCTGTAACACGTTTTACCTCCGTTTCCTTCTTGAGGATGTCATAGCCGTTCACCGTGGCGGTGCCACTGGTCGGCTTTATGATGCAGTTAAGTAGGCGCACGGTCGTCGTTTTCCCCGCTCCGTTTGGGCCGAGCAGACCAAAAGTTTCTCCTTCGTAAACCTCAAGGTCAAGTTCGTCCACAGCTTTTATCGCGCCGCCCTTACCATAATACTTGGACAAATGATCGGTACGGATCACAACCTTCATCAGTAATTCCTCATTTCTGATTTTCTGTGTCGTCTTATACTTAAGTACGTCTCTTATGGCGTGTGAAACCCGTTAGATTTGCGCGCGCAAATATCTTTGGAATATAGAGCTTCTTATAAGAATGTGTGGCTGTTACGCCACAGTAACACAGCTCTGATTTTGGAACACGCGCGCACACTGGTGTCCATTCCCTTCACTTCAAATTGAGGTTGCGAGTCAGTCAAGAAGTCTGTTTATGTTCCTTTCTTTTCTGTCCTTGCGGAGGTCAGTTTTCCTAGAAGAGTGAGGGAGAGAACTAATCTAAGTCATTTCTCTCCTAAAATCCTCAGAGTGAAAAACCCTCTTACGATTGAAGAATTGGAGAAACCTTTGTTTATTGGACTATTCTCTAGTGTAGGTTGTCCCCAGATTGAGGGGTTTGAGTGAAGGAATACCAACGTTTCTTAACGCCGAAATCTGTTCCCTTTGATCCGCTGGAGCTTGCAATGGAAACAGAAAAGATAGTCACTCAGGAAGGTCCGGAGGGTCTTGAAAGAAAATATGTGGGGATCTATTCGGCTCCAGTGTACGGGGGAATTGCTACCGGTTACGCTGGGGGCTGTTGCTTGCGTTGCATCTATTGTTGGAGCAACTGGTCGAGGGACTATCCAGAACGGTTTGGAGAGTTTTACTCGCCAAGGAAAGTTGCACAGAGGCTTTTCAAAGCCGCTAAAAACGGCATAACTGCTCCTAGGTGGAAGCGGTTCAGGCACCATAAGGTCAACAAGCTTAGAGTTTCTGGATGCGAACCCACGCTGGGAAAGGAGCACTTACTTCAACTGTTAGATGAGGTGAAGGCGTCCGGCTATCCATTCTATTTAGAGACCAACGGTATCCTATTCGGAGCAGACAGTGATTACGTGAAAAGACTGTCAGCGTTCTCAAAGCTTCTCTACGTTCGAGTTTCTTTTAAAGCGGCAACTCCTGAAGGATTTACCGAAAGAACCGGAGCTATCGGAGAATACTATGAACTGCCCTTCAAGGCACTCAAGCGTCTTTTGGACGAGGGAATCTATGCAAGGGCTGCTGCGATGACGGATCCAAAAGTCATGCCCAAAGAGGAAAGAAGCGTTCTCCTAGAGAGACTAGCTGAAATTGATCCAACTGCGAGATACTCTGAAACACTAGAAGAAGAAACAATGGATGCCTATGATACGACGATCAAACGATTGAAAGCGTCTTCGGAGTCGGAATTCGCAAAGAAGCTTGAGGAAAAAATACTAGGACACAGCCGATGATCTCTTCATGAGGGACCATGCAAGCAGTAGGTTAGAGCTAGATATCAAAAGGAAGGTTCCTAATTTCCTTACCTATCTGCAACTTCTCTGATTCAGAAACCATATATGCTTGAGCTAGTCTTTCCTTCTGCTTCCCACAACAAACTCGGGAAACTCTCTTATCTTCTCTGCCATCTCTTTCAGTCGTTTGTCCACTCTGAAATTTACCGTTTCTTTCTCGAATGTTCCGTCAGGCAGTCTCTCGCCTGCCTTTCCTCCCGTCAGAACCTCTATACCTTGATCGATGTTTTTCACGGGGTACATGTGGAATTTTCCTTCTCGAACGGCCTCCACCACTTTCTCCTTCAGCATGAGGTTTTGCACGTTGCTCTCTGGGATCAGGACCCCTTGGTCTCCCGTGAAGCCTTTGGCCTTACAGACTTCAAAGAAGCCTTCAATCTTCTCGTTCACCCCGCCAATAGCTTGTACTTCTCCCTTCTGGTTTACTGAACCCGTGACCGCAATGCTTTGTTTGATGGGCACTCCCGAAAGAGCAGAATGCAGGAGAAGAAACGTAGGTTCGAAAAAGGTAGAGAAACTGATGCGGAAGAAGAAGCAGCACGGCCAAGGCTGAAGCAAACCTATCATTTGTTGTCCATTTCGAGTATTACAGCTACCGTCCATCCAGCAGCGTTTTCCGTGACGGAAGAACATTTTTCATAGAAGGTCTCAAGCTCCTTAGGATCCATCTTGCTGAAGGTCTCAAGCTCCTCTGGCGAGGTTGGCATAACACACTTGCCGAACAATTTCGTTTGAATGTCGTCGCATAAGTAGCTGCCGTACTCTTCAACGAACTTTTCTCTCAGCACCTTCGTGGTTGTCATTATCTTCGTAAAAGAGAAGAAACCGATTTCTGGCTTCTTCACAAAATCCTCTCGGCCCACTCCGTACCTTAAGCCCATCGCAGCTATCCCTCCACACACATTCCCGCAGACTCCCGCAAAGCTCGAGAACCCCGTCATAGCCTTGAACACGTCGTCACTGACTGCCAAGTTAAGAGTGTCAGCTACTGCTAGCAGCGTACCTGGGGCGCATCCTCCGTATTTTCGCAAATATTCTCGGCCTAACCGTCTTGCCTTTTCTACAAGTTCCTTATTCTCAGACATAATCTGTCAATTCCCTCTGTTCTATATTGGTTGAATACGCGGGCGCCATTATTACACCTTTATGCCATTTAATAAATGCGTGCAAATTGAAAGAGGGAAGGCTCGGGGGTGAATGCCTTCTCTTCTTATTTCCCGGAGCTACTTTATTCTTCTTTTCCCGCTTTGAAGGTATCCTGTCAACCGGATAATGGATGGGCACACGTAAGAACATAGTCCGCAATTAATGCAATCTTCCACGTGTAGCCTCCGGAGTCTCTCGCGGTCTCCTTTTTTGTCGGCTTCCATAATAAGTTGGGGATAGATGTCTACTGGGCACACGGTATTACAGTATCCACACCTTATACAGGGCAAGGTTCTGCGATAGGGATCCGGTTCGGTGGGCGTAAAAACAGTTATGGCTGAAGTATACTTTGAGGTTGGAATGGACCCGTCAGGAATAGAATTACCCATCATAATGGGTCCGAAAATTACTCTTTCAACGTTTTCGGGGGATATTTCTAGGTAATTCATCACGTGACCAGCAGGAGTCCCCATTCTTAACCAGAGATTTCTTCCACCAGTCTCTTCAGAATAAAATGTGAGACCTCGAGAGATCAGGGGCTCCCCATCAAGTACCGCTCGTGCAACTGCATAAGCGGTCGCGACGTTATGTACGACAGCGCCCACGTCTGGCGGATATCTGCCGGAGGGAACTTCTCTGTTCAAAACTTCTTTCACTAATAATCTCTCACTTCCTACTGAACAAGAAGGATGTGTCCAAACCATTCTAATATTATTCTCTCGCAGCAATTCTTCAAA
>CAYGAE010000051.1:0-11586 GCA_964347855.1 uncultured Candidatus Bathyarchaeia archaeon | reverse complement strand
ATCCATAATAGTGCGGGCAGCTAGAAACTTCGGGGGCACCCTGCTGCAGTCGCAACAGTTCTTTAATGCGAGAATAACGTGATTTCAGTAAATTCGAGAATCCCTCAGACGACATCGTACACATTCCCACCTTTTGTTATTAATAATATTCAACGAATCATTTGTTGATTGCTAATGCTCAATAGAATTACTGAAGAACACTTATGCTATGATGTAGAGGGCCACGTGTTCAAACGAGTGATTGTGACATCCTTTCTTTGACAGTGTGAAGTAAAAGACGGTTGTAGCTATGTTGCACAAAAGGCGATGCGCACTTCCATTTCTTCATACGTATGCACGTGCTACATTTATCACTGGTGACAGATAAGACAAAATAGCTTTTGGATTCGAGGAATTTTTGTGTATCTTTGAACCACAATTCTAGGTTGTGAGCCTTTATAAGCGGCTCATTTAGAGTCCGCCTCGCTTCAGATAGTAGTCTTCTTCCTTCTTTGTTCCGAAGCTTCTAACTCCCTTTTCTTTGAGCTGTTTTCTAAGCCTCTGAGCGTAGTTCCGGCTAACTTCTCCTCGTTTCTCCATATAGTTTATGATCTCTTCGGCCTGTTGTCCGTTATCGCATCGGCGAAGGAAGTCGATCACATCCGGTATGTACGTTGCAAACTTGTCCGACGACGCCTTTTCCCCAGTCTTTGCATCGGAGCGAATTGAGGTTATCGGTATTCTTTGTTCCCCACCTTCTAACTCCCTGGCCAAGTGTGGAAACATTTTTCTAAATTGTCTCTTGTCGGTCTGCATTCATCAACGGCCTCCACCGTTTTAAGTCAGTGTACCAAGCGCTACGCGTTGTTCAATTATCTCTATGACGCAGCCATTATTTAAGTTCGTGCAACCGACTGAAGGGGGCATGAGCGCTTGGACGTAGAACGAGACAACGGACATGCGGCGAATGAACGTTACTTTAGCTTTGGCACGAATTTCTGGAGCGGTCTCACCTTGAGAAGCTTCTGAAGCTGAGAATAGGTCAAGCCCCTAATGATGTCACCGTAGATTTCGCACTCATCAGATTCGCTGATTCTTTCCGGGCTTCGAACTACAACTTCTGCTTCATCACCAGAAGAGAGAGCAAGATGGACATGGAAGGATGCCTTTTTTTTGCCATGTTTTGTTACAGAGCGCCATTCAGAACTTGCAATCTTGAAACTGCTTTCCTGAAGTGCCTCTAGAACGGGTTCGGTGTCAGAAGAAAAGACGAGTACATCTATGTCGCTGCCTTTATGGGCGGTTCCCCTCCAAACGCTTCCAACTAGCTTCGGATGAAACTGCCTCAGCGTTTCCATTATTTGTAACGCTTCTTTCCGCATCCCAATTAGCAGCCTGAGCCTTGAATTCCCCTCTTTCTCTTCAGCAACCTTGTCAAGTTCTTCTGCGACTTCCAAGTTGCTCGGGAGAACTCGCACCCCGAGAGTTTGCGCTGCCCGCTTCTTCGCTTGTTTATACTCTTTTTCTTGCGATTCGTAGAGCAGAATGGCGGCTTCTCGAGCGACCCGCTTTCTCGAATTTGATAGACGCTTTTCTTCCAAACCATTCCCCTAAGAAACTGTGTCACAGGGAACAACTTGACCGTATCATGCGACGCTTTTTGGTTGAAACGTGAGCTTGGACTTTCGGATGCCCACATGGCGCAGGGGAGCAATCCTCTTTGCTTCGTTGTAGACGTCGGAAGCGATTTTGCCAAGGACAAGCTCTTGAACAAAGGAGTCAAAGTCCAGATCCTTCGCCTTTTTTCCGACTACTCTCCCCATAATCGCTCGTATAGTCTGCTCCTGCGACGTTTTGATCCGAGAAAGGGTGAAGACACTGACCGCCAGCCTCAACTTATAACCGTCCATCGTGACTGCGTTGAAGATGCCGTCGATTCTTGTGGTTCTTCTTCTTACAAGGCTTCTTAGATAGTCCCGGGAGTACTCATGTCCCTTAAAGACGGTCTGGGCAGTCTTGCCCTCCACATCAGTAACTTGGAAATGCATCTTCAGATACTGATGGGCAAAATCGTTTGTGATGTCGTAGAGTGTGGAGTCAACAATCCTTCCGACAAGTTTGGAGGGGTCTTCAGCAGGCAGGGTTCCGAGTTCTACTCCGCCGAAATATGACGGAGACACCACTGTGTACCAGCTCTTCCCTCGCCACTTGTCCCTTACACGTTTCCTCTTTTTTGAAGACACGGCAGACCTCCATAACGACTGGAAAGATTTCACGTTGAGATATTAAAATGTTTAGCGCATAAATACATCGTTTTCAGAGGCTCTCTCTTCTCGCGTTCGTGGGAAACCGAAAACATTCGAAATCGCTATGCACGCCCTCCCAGCATTTCTCTTCCACCCATGAAAGGTCTCAAAACCTTCGGAATCACGACGGACCCATCTTTCCGTTGGAACTGCTCCACGATAGCCATCATTGTTCGGCTTGTTGCAAGGGCCGTGTTGTTTATCGTGTGGACGAATCCCATTGGTGCTTGGCCGGCTTTCTCTCGATACCTTATTTTGAGCCTTCGCGCTTGGTAATCTGTGCAATTGGAGTTGGAGCCGATTTCTCGATATTCGCCATCAGCCATCCAAACTTGGATATCGTACGTCTTCGCTTGGACTATGCCGGTGTCCCCGCTGCAAAGGACAACAACTCTATGGTGGAGTCCCAGGCTTTGATACAGGTCCTCAGCGTTTTTCTGGAGTTCTTCGTGAAACTTCCATGAATCTTCGGGTAGGCAGAAGACGAACTGCTCGACTTTGTTGAACTGGTGCATTCTGAATAGGCCTTTTGTGTATTTTCCGTGGGCACCAACTTCCTTTCTAAAGCATGGGCTGATCCCGACGAATTTGACTGGTAGATCTTTCTTTTGGATCACCTCGTTCATGAAATACGCCGCAACCGGATGTTCGGCGGTCGCTATTAGGTACAGATCTTCTTTCTCTAGCTTGTAGAGTTGGTCTCCGAAGAATTCCAGGTCAGTGACTCCCAAGTAGGGTTTTTTCCGCATCATGAAAGGGGGTTCGATTAGCTGGTAACCCCTCTTCATCATGAAGTCTATCGTATAGTGTAATATCGCATAGTCTAGTAAAACTAAGTCTCCTTTCAAATAGTAGAAACCGTGACCAGCAACCTTGGCGGCCCTCTCCGGATCTATCAAGCCTAGATTAAGAGCGACTTCCAGATGATTTTTGGGTTCGAAATCGAATTCTGGAGGTTTCCCCCAAGTTCTTATAACAACATTTTCAGTCTCATCCTCGCCGCGGGGAACAGATTCGTGTAGAATGTTTGGAAGCCTTAGCAAAATATAATTGGCTTTCTCCCTGTATTCGCCTACCTGTACTTCTAGTTTCTTAATCTTTTCCGGGATTTCTTGGGCTTCTTGCAGTTTTGTGATGGCATCTTCTCCTTTCTTCTTCAACCTCGCAATTTCATTGGTTACCGTTCTTCTCCTACGTCGGAGCTCATTTGCTTCAGTCAAGAGCCGTCTCCATTTCTTGTCGTATTCAATCAAATCTTGCAGCATGTTGATTTTTTCATGGGCACCCCTCTTTTTTAGGTTGTCAATTACAACCCCTGGATGTTCCCGAATCAGTTTTATGTCTAGCATGATGGACCCATAGCACGTTTAACCGTTCTTACTGAAAGAACGGTGGATACAACCTTTCAATTCATTTAGGTTTACGTTTCCTCGAATATTTAACTCCTGACATCGAAAGCAAGTTTGGGATACGGGCTCAACGCACTTTTGCGACTGAACAGGTTCTCTCTGCAACGGACACGCAGGATAATAGGTCGTCTATAGTAGCGATGAATGTTGACAGCCCTTTTTCACACTTTATCAATGTAAAAACCCTAGATCCTCTTCGCTTCGTTTCAACGACCAAGCCTAGAGGGACCTTTAAGTTGTCGGGAGAAACAGCCTCTGCAACTGCCTTCGCATCCCTCACATTCTCGTATGAAAGGGTGATCTTAGCCTCCAAGCTACGTCCCCTCCAATTGCCTTTGGACAAGTCCATCTACAAGGTTCAGGAAAGGCTCTAGTTCGCTTATTGGAACCTGACCACCAGCGGCAATATTGTGTCCTCCTCCTGTTCCAGAGTGTCTTTCGGCTGCAGTACGCATTATTTCTCCAAGGTTCAGGCCTTTTTGCGTCAAAATGTCAATCGTCCTTGCCGAGATCTTCACTGACTCTTCGCCTAGGATTTTGGAGTAAGCGATTACGGGTTTAGCTGGGTTTGGAACGGTTGTGGAGAGGATCGTGGAGACCGCGCTGATCATTTTGTCGCCTATGAACCCGTTTCCTCGGGCTACGTAGATGTTGGCTCGTTCCTCTATGCGTTCAGGTTTTTCGGTTATCCAAGTTAAGGATTTTGCAATAGCTTGTCTGTAATCCTTTAGCACTGCCTTGGCTTGTTCGAAAGCTTCTCCTCTATCTCCCATGCATATCTGCGCGCCAAGACCTGGCTTGTCCATGCGCCCAGTGGAGTTAAGCAAGACGGTGAACTCTCTAGCGTCTCTGAGGGGAGTCGAAGGTTCTTCTCTGGTCAGCGTGTAAACGTTCCCAATAAGCCTCTTTTCAATATCCGTTGAGAACCCTTTCGATGCGAGGTATTCGACAAGTGCCGAGAATAGCTTCTTCTTCTCCTCTTCAGAGAGATCTTTAAGCGCACGCCACCGCTCCTTGTGCTTCGGAGTGATCTTTAGGCTGGCGAGAAAGGCCAGGCTCTTGTCCTCCTCTCCACTTATACCGGGGACGAAGGGATTCGTTGTAAGGGCTAATGCCTTATGTATGGGACGTGTCTCTCTTCCGAAAAGGAGGAGATCGGTCTCAACCCTAACACAACCCGCGTTTACAGCGTCCTCAACGATTTTTTCGTTGACCCCTCCCAATCTTCGCTGTTCGTATTTGTCTTGTATGTCGCCGAGAGCCCCCACCACGGCAAGACCGGCTAGATCGATATTCTTCTCGTCCAAAGCCTTAGCGACAAGGTACGCCACTCCAGCACTGCTAAGATCGAGGGACCCGTCGATCCCTTGAAGGTGTGGATTTACATGGCAGAACGTTGGAGAAGCTTCGCCTACTGGTTGATGATGATCCAGAATGACTACAGCATGGTTAGCAAGCCCTTTATTCAGTAGGTCGAGATAGCCACTTCCCAAATCAAGGAACATGGTGAGTGGAATCCTTTCTTCAGCCATCTCGCTAACTATCTTCTCGTCCAGCCACCGCTCAATTCGGAGGCGAAATGTTGCTCCTAATCTAGAGAGGGATTTACCTATAATGCCTGCTGCTGCTAGCCCGTCAGCATCTAGATGAGAGGCAACGTGTATGGTTTCGTTTTCCTCAACATGTTTCAAGATTACTCTGGCTGCTTTCGAGGCATCCTTTGACAGGGCATCGATCTGCTCCTCTTCAACTGCCAAGGAGAAACCCCAAGACTAGATAAGGGAAGCAGCCTTTGGTTCGTACTTCCAGTCAGGCGGCAGAACACCTTTCCTTTTATAATACTTAGCTAGTTTGTGAATCTTAGCTTCGACTATTTGAAGGGCCTTTTTGTTATGTAGATCCTTCTTATTCTTTTCGAGGTGAACACGGAGGCGAGTTGCCTTTTTGAGTAGTGTCTCAAAATCTTCAGGAAGCGTAGGTGCCAACTCAGCGTCCTTCAGGATGCGAGTTATCGTTCTCCCAACCAGAGGCTTGGTTAGTGGGATGCCATGTTGATCGCGGAGAATAGTTCCAATCTTGCTTGGTGGGTGCCCCTCCTTAGCGAGCTTGACGACCATGGCTTCCACTTCTTCCGGCTTATATTTGCACCAAGTGGGCGACCTCTTACTGACCGGTCTCGTTGAGTGCGACATCCCTCTATGCTTCTTTGGCAATTCCTATTCTCCTGAAGCTCTTAAAGAGCGGGAAGAGCGGGTATTTAAAACCTTCGTTGAGACTTGGATGCGTACCACCTTGCAAATTTTCGCAGAGCCTGAGCGCGATGTGAATACCGGTTTTTCTCTTCAGTAGTCATTTCAGCGAAGGTGACTTGGCTGTCCAAGGGTTGGAATATGGGGTCGAAGCCAAAGCCTGAGTTTCCCCGTTCTTCCAAAGATATTTCTCCTTCAGCCTCACCGTGAAAACACTGCGGACTTCTCTTGGGACCACTGAAGGCCACCGTAGAGTGAAATTGGGCGTCTCTCTCGTCCATGTCTTTCATTAATTTGAGAATCCCTCTCGTTCCTATTGTTCTGTAAACGTAGGAGGAGTATGGTCCTGGAAAGCCTTTCAGCGCTTTGATGAAGAGCCCAGCGTCCTCTACAATTATAGGTAAGCCACTTTTTTTCGCGGCGTCTGTGGCGGTAGTTTTCGCGATGGTTTCCAGGTTGTCATCTTGAATTTCAATAGTGTCTATGTTCAGCATGGCGGTCGCGACTTTGCAAGTGGCGAGTATAGAACGGGCTTCGTTGAATTTGTGTATGTTGCTTGTCACGAAGAAAGCTAGTCTACCTATGGGAAAGGGTGTAGATGTGCGTGTGCGTACTTTTTGTCTGTTCATACCCCTTCTTCTCCCAGTTCTTGACCTATCCGCGATTGCGCGAAAAATCAACTATAAGCTGTAGCAAATAAGATTTCTGATAGAGGAAGGGCTAAGCTTGCGGGCGCATCCTTTATTCTTGGGAATGCTTTTGATAGTACTCTTGCGCTTTGGCCAGTGCCCTCTCTGGAATCTTTAATATGGGATAAGAGGTATTGGGTGAGAGTTTTGCACATTTACTGAAGTATTTCTTGACGTTTTTCACGTCTAGTTTGTAGATAGCTAGTCCTCCAGCGAGTTCATACCATATCTTTGCTTTCAGAGTATCTCCTTTCTTTTCGAAATCCTTCGCCTTTTCTTCTGCCTCTTTCATTGTTACTTCGGTTTTTCTTGGATCCAAAAGCATTGTGTGGTACAGGGCCTCGTAGGCCTCTCGGTCATCAGAGCAGATGCTTTCCAAACTCGTTGCTACTGTTTCAACTTGCTTTGCAGGTTGCTCTTCAACTTTCTCTTCTGTTTTTTTTCCCTTCAGCCTATCGAGGAATCCCATCCACGTTACCTCATCTCATAGTTTCAATTCTAGAACTCAAATTGTTATAACTTTTGGCGTTTTTATCTGTTTCTTGAGTTACATTCTTTTCTGAAGGTATCTCATGATTGTTAGCTTCTGCATCTCCGTTGTCCCTTCGTATATCTCAGTTATCTTTGCGCAACGGTGGAATCGCTCCACATGATAGTCTGCCAAATAGCCATATCCGCCATAGATCTGAATGGCTTCATCGGTAACCTCCATCGCTACTTTACTTGCATAGGCCTTGGACATGGCGGTTAGCATGGGGTCCACTTTTCCTTCGTCGTACATCCAAGCGGCTTTATAAGTGAGGAGCCTAGCGGTTTCAATCTTCGTGGCCATGTCAGCCAGCTTGAAGGATATACCTTGAAACCGAATAATCGGGGAGCCAAACTGCTTTCTTTCTTTGGCGTAGCTGAAGGCGCGTTCAAAAGCTCCTTGGGCCATGCCCACTGCTTGGGCGGCCACGGGTATCCTGCTCTTGTCGAAGAACTCGAGGACGTAGTAGAAGCCCTTGTTCAGTTCTCCTAATAGTTTATCTTCACCGACATCGACCTCACTGAGCGAGACAGCACCGGTGATAGCAGGTCTAATGCCCATCTTGTCCCTGAGTTTGGTCACATCTAATCCAGACGTGCCCTTGTCCACCAAGAACAGACTTTCGCCTCTGTGGCTGGGTTTGGCTTTTTGGTCTGTTTGGCAGAGTACACAGAAGGCATCTGCCACTGGAGCGTTTGTTATGAATTGTTTGTCGCCATTGATTACCCATTTGCCTCCGTCCTTCACAGCGGTTGTATCCATGAAGGCGAGATCGCTTCCATGTTCCGGTTCTGTGAATGCTCCAGCCGCTACCGTCTCGCCCCTACAAAGTGGCGGAATATACTCCTTCTTCTGCTCATCTGTTCCATGTGCCAGCACTAAATCAGGCAGAGCGAAAGTTCCCGACGTTATAGCGACTCCGAGTCCAGGGTCAACTCTACACATCTCCTCAACGACCAGACAATCCTCAAGGACTCCGTATCCCTGACCACCATACTCCTCCGGAAACCTCATACTTGTAAATCCAAGCTTGGCAGCTTTTCTGTAGAGCTCGGTTGGAAACTCCTCTTTCTTGTCGAATTCCACCGCCAACTCAGGGGTTAATTCCTTTTCACAAAATTCTTTGGCAGCCTTTTTTATGTCCTTTTGCTCCTCACTCAGTTCAAAATCCATTCCTTGCCCACCTAGCTTTTCAGCTCAACTATCTTGTTTCTCAGTAGCGGCACTACCTTAAACAAGTCGTCCACCACGCCATAATCTGCAATGCGGAAGATCGGGGCTTTGGGATCTTTGTTTATAGCGATAATGAGGTCAGAGTTCTTCATTCCAGTAACGTGTTGAAAGGCCCCGCTGATGCCGACAGCGATGTATAACTTGGGCTTAACGGTTTTTCCTGAAGTGCCGACTTGGCGATCCTTGGGGAGCCATTCTTTATCCACAATGGGGCGTGAACAACCAAGCACGCCTCCAAGCCCATCGGCTAGTTCCTTCACCATCGGCATGCTTTCAGCATCCTTGATTCCGCGGCCCACACCTACTAGGATGTCTGCAGCGGTTATGTCAACTTCTCCTGCAGGTGGCTGAACATATTCAACAAACCTCTTGGACCTTGCGTCCTCCACCAGAGGGGACTTGATTTCCACTATCTCTCCTCCTACTGGCTCAATTTCCCCTACTTCGAATGTTGCCGGACGGATGGTCGCGAGGTAGCCCTCAGATTCCCGAAGCCACGCTTTGACGTTTACCTTGCCACCATATACTTGCCGAACTACAGCTAGCTTTTGCCCCTCAAACTCTAGATCTATGCAGTCCGTGGCGAGTGGTATATCCAGTTGGGTTGCAAGGCTTGGAGCTAGATCCACGCCGAAGGCTGTGTGCCCTATTAGTGTGAGTGAAGGTTTGCGCTTGACGATTAGATGGGAGAGGGCTTTTTGATATGCTTCTGAGTTGAAGTTCTCCAGTCTGGCGTCGTCGACGACTAGAACCTTTTGGGCGTAGTCTGCAATTCTCTTGGTGTAATCTTTGACATTGTGACCCAATAGAATAGCCGTCAAGTCGGAGTTGGTCTTTTCGGCGAGTTCCTTGCCCTTGGTTAGCATTTCAAAGGTTACGTCTCTGATTTCGCCTTGTCTGTGTTCTACCAGTATAAAGAGTTCCGTCATCTAGACTAGCCCCCTAGCTTTCAATATTTCGGCAATCTTTGATGTGACCTCATCTGGACTGCCTGCTAGGATTTCTGCCTCTTTCTCGGCTGGTGGTATGAACATCCTTTCGATAGTTATCCAAGACCCGGATTCTCCCACTTCGTTCTCTTTCAGTTGGAGGTCGCTCAAACCGAGGACCGTTATCTCCTTCGTCTTCGCCTTTCTGATGCCCATTATTGATACATATCTGGGCTCGTTGATTCCCGTCTGTATGGTAAGCAACGCAGGTAACTTCACCTCTACGATTTCCTCGAGGCCGCCTTCAAGCTCTCGATTTGCTTTTATGAGGCCTTCCTTGGGTTCAATCTTTTTCACCATGGTCGCGTGGGGAATTCCAAGCAACTCCGCGAGGACGACACCCACTTGGGCATAGCCGTCGTCTCCAGCTAGAGCGCCTGTTAGGATAAGGTCGAAGGGTAAGTCGTTGATGGCTCTGTGGAGAATCTTAGCGATGGCGTAACCGTCTGACCCTTTGAAGGCGTTGTCCGTCAATCTTATCGCCTTGTCGGCTCCTCTGGCTAGACACTTCCGTAACGTGCTATCGGCGTCCTCTGAACCCACTGTTACAGCGGTGACCGAGCCTCCGAACTTCTCTTTCAGTGCGACGGCTTCTTCAAGAGCGTAGTCATCCCACTCGTTGATGTCGAACACAAGGTCTTCCGTCTCTATTCCTTTTCCGCTTTTGTCGACAGCAATCTCCACTTCAGCTGTTTCAGGGACATGTTTAACACAAACGATTATGTCCATTCTATATTCTTCCCTACCGCTCTGTCATCTGAATTTTTCAGACTTCAGAAAGTAGTGGTTCGGATATTTAACTTTAAAATCTGCTTGGCTAGCGGATTTAGAGCGCTTTTGCAAGTAGTTCTGCGATGTCCATGAGTTGAATTTTGTCCGCGGTACCTGTGGTCTTGATAGCATCATCAAATGTTAAGAGACAGAAGGGACATGCAACAGCTAGTATTTCAGCTCCAACGTCAAGGGCTTCCTTAACGCGGATTTCGGCGAGGCGTTCTCCCGGGATGTCATGCCACATTCTTCCTCCTCCGCCCTCGCAGCAGATGCTTCGGCCTCTCGTCATATTCATCTCTGAAAATTTGACGCCTGGAATGCTCTCAATTATCTTTCTGGGCGCATCGTATATTTCGTTGTGTTTGCCTAAGAAACAAGGGTCGTGGTAGGTTACGACCTTTTCGACTTTGCCAGAGAACTTGAGGCTCCCTGCATCGATCAGATCTGCGAAATACTGCGTGTAATGTTGGACTGCAAGGTCTTTTCGATATCTACTCTTGAAAGCATGAAAGCAGTGGGGTGAGGTGGTGATTGTTCTATTTACGCCATATCTCTCGAAGAGGCTCAAATTCTTCTCCACCAACTCTTCAAAGAGTCCCTTTTCCCCCAGTGAGTATATCTCGTTCCCACAGCAAGTCTCCTTATTTCCAAGTATCGAAAAATCGATCCCCAACGCATTCAGATTCTTCACCAATGCTCTGGCTACTTCTTGAGCACGAGAATCATAGGATGCGGCGCACCCCACAAAATAGAGCAGATCTGTCTTTTCTTCTTCGGAGACGTACTTCACTTTCAGATCCTCAGCCCAATCAGACCTTTTGCTTCGACTTAGTCCCCACGGATTTCCATACTTGTAGACTCCTTCCAACGCGTCTCCTAGCGTGGACGGAACATGCCCTTCCTCAACGAGAAGGCCGCGTAGACCAATAAGAACATCCATGGGTTTTACATCTCTAGGGCAGCGGCTTGAACAGGTAGAGCAGGTGGTACAATCCCAGACTTCACTCCTTTCGTAAATGTTCAACGGGGGAGACATCGTCAGGGGAGTGAACAGGTACGCGGTTTCAAGCATGAGCCGGCGGGGGTTAAGTTTGGATTTCGGGAAGACTGGGCAAGAGCCTGTGCATTCGCCACACTGCATACAAACATTGAAATCTAGTTTCTTAATGACGTCCAACTCTTCACTCTTCATCACGATCTTTCCACTCCCCTGTGATTCCTTCCTGCGAGCGGAGCCTCCTCACAGCGTGGTTCCTTGCTTGGCCTTTGGCCAGCTCCTCGCTATTAACCCATCGCAGAAGGGCCTTAGAGTTCAGACTGCTATTTTTAGTTTTCTTATAGGTTACTGTTCAGTGACAGACGACACAGAAAAGACATGCCGTCTGACCCCGCACCTTACATAGATTGGAATCCTTGTTTAGTGTTTACT
>CAYGAE010000050.1:0-11742 GCA_964347855.1 uncultured Candidatus Bathyarchaeia archaeon | reverse complement strand
GGACCCGGGTTATCGGCTCGGGAAGCCGAAGTCCTAACCAGACTCTCCGATCAGCGCTCCCTTGGACTGATCTCTAGACTACGGCCGCGCATATAACAGATTCACTCGATGAATATTTCAAGCTTTATGGTAACAGGACAAGAAATAACGTATCAGAGTCTCGTGAGACTACGCTGATTCAGCCAAACATTCCTTCAGATAATCACCTAGAGTATCGCCGGGAACAACCTCAATCTCATAATCCCGCGGATCAATCGAATGCTCATAATTCTTTGCGGGAATAACAACTTTCTTGAATCCCCAAACTTCAGCAGCCTTGATCTTCTCATGCAAACCTCCAACAGCGGTCACCTTTATACCATCTCCCACCCCAACGTTGATCTCTCCTGTGACAGCGACGTCCTGGCGGATTGGCTTTCTCTCTATCAACGAACACAACAGAAGGGTCATCGTGACTCCTGCGCTGGGTCCGTCAACTCCGTAGGCTTGGGCGAAGTCTATGTGTGTGAAGTATTCTTGGGCGATGTCTAGACCGTATTTCTGCACGATGACGCTTCTGACCTTCTCCACACTGTCAGTTATGAAATTCTCCTTTCCCTTCTTCGCGATTCCGGTGACCTTGTAGTATCCTTTCAGGGGGTTCATCTTCAGATTTTCCATGAAGCCCTTCACAGTCAGAACATTTCCCGTCATTTCGCCGCTGTACGGATCCTTGACTACAGCTAGGCCGTATATCTGACCGAGCTTTGCCCCTTCAGGCTTGATCTCAAGAAGTTTCCCTCTTTCGTTCATCTGATGCTCAAGAATCTGCTTCTGAATTGTTTTGCAATGATTCTCTATCGCCTCTTTCACATGCCTCCTCTCGACAAGCTCTAGGCTCTCATTCATTGCTAGCGTCGCAGCCGTCTTCAATATTGCTATCATCGGACGGAACTTCGTTGCCAAGGCATCCTTCTTGTTGCTCCGTCTTCGGCCTTCATCGATTATTTCCTCACATGCCTCTCTGCTAAATGGAACAAGATGAAATCTCGAAACTTCCTGAGCAACGAACTGAACATATTTTCGGCGATTTTCAACCGTGTTTGGCATGTCATTATTCATTCTCACGACCTTGCCATAGCCGTAGATCCTATCCATAAGAGCCGGATGCATCTTTCCGATGCTGTCGAAGTTTCCGGCACCAACCAAGAAGCACATGGACGGAACCGGTTCGGTGGCTACTGCCATCGCTGCGGTTCCAGACCCACCCCAGCGGCTTCTCATCGTTATTGGCAATTGGCCGTCTTCTAGAACCGTCAGTAAAGTGACCGCCTCATCTGGCTTCAGATTCTTGATTTCGTCTATGTAAAGGATGCCAAGATGTGCCCGGTGGACGTCTCCTGCAGTTACCCTTTGATGCTCAGGTGTGCCCAGACCGCCAGTCTGCAATGGGTCCCAAGCTATGCTTCCGAACAGCTGCGCAGAACCGTGACCGGTCGCGTCAACGAAGGGCGCAACCTTCTTAGAGTTGTCAACTATCAATTTCGGCACCTTTGAGGCCTTCGCTCCGCCTATTCCCTTTGCCCCTCCTATGGCTCCGAAACGTCCAAGAACTGTGACAAGAATTAAGAACATTAGCATCATCCCAGCTGGGAGAAACGTTGTGCTTCCGATGGTGATAAATGCGTCCAAAATGAAATTGAAGAAGTTGCCGTTATAGACCGTTTGAATTGTTATCCCAGTTGAGGTTAGTAAATTCATATCCCAGCGGAGCTTTTCCTGCCACAGGTAATAGAAGCCGGCCAACATGAAAATTAGGGCAACACCTATCATTAGATAGGTGATGAGTTTGATCCCCATTCTCTGGAGAAACAGCTTCTTGACTTCTTTCAGTTTCTGCTTAAAGACAATCTTCTTTGCCATACCTGCAGGATGACACGAAGTTTTGGGTTCACTCGGAATGATATCATTTTCCCAGCAGAGCACATCTCGAAGTCTAATATTTCGTTCTTTGTATAGTTCGGTTAGATGTGCTGCGAGCGCCCGTCCAATCAGGGATTTGCCTGTTCCCGGGTCTCCGAGCAACATAAGATAGGGTCCAGGAGCAACCATCTTTGTTATCTGAGGCTTCTCCTTGTCTCGGTCTTGCCAAGCGTCAAACCACTTCACCTCTTCGAGATACTTGAGTTTATGAACCCACTCGTCTAGACAGAGGTAGCATTCATCCAAAGCTCGCTCCTGTCCGATGACCCACTCGAGAAGATTACCAGAGACGGGATAGCCCTCCGTGGACTTGAAGGACTTCCAGTCCCATTTCTTGCCACGGATGACCTCGGCTTCATCCCCAAAGTATTCCTTGTTATCTTTTCCCATTTTTGAACGCTCACACAGGCTGGGTTGAGTTTTATCTACACACAGAAGGATATCTGGGCGCCCTTCCACATATCCTCAAAGAATACTGGCGTTTCTGCGAATTTAAAGACTTATTTCGGGAGAAAGAATATAGCAGAAATGGAGCAACTGTCACGACCAGAAAGAGAAATCTGAATACACTATGACGTGGCTTTTGAATTTATCAGTGCCCCTTATCAGTAAGTAGACATTTCCCACCAATGTTCAAACAACTAGTCTCATTCCAGAATACAAATTCAGAATATTATTTCACAATACAGAAAATACGAACTCCAAATTCATACGAGTTAAATACTCTGACCAAGGAAAAATCTAACCAAGGTGGAATCAACAATGGTAAAAACGCCAAGATCAAGAAGAGGGATATCCCCAATCCTAGCAACCCTTCTGTTGGTAGTTATCGCGGTAGCCGCAATCGTAATAACCTACGCTTGGGTCATGACATTCACAGGAGGCGCCACAGGACAAGCCGGTGTGTGGCTTGATTATGACGCCGTGTCCTGGAACGCAGGCAATATCACTATTTACCTAAGAAACAAGGGCACATCTGACGCTGAGATCGACGCCGTATACGTAGGCACATCATATGAAAACTTGGAAGAGCAAACCTCTGTAACTTATAGTCCTTCAACAATCATCGAGAAGGATGGAGGAACGATCACAATCGCTATCGACTATTTATGGTCATCTGATACACGATATTACTTCACGATCGCACCCAAATTGGGACAGGCTCTCAAATTTGAGAAGCAGGCACCTTAAGAATATTACAGATTCTTCGGTCTTCCAGAGGGCTTGAGGAGAGACCAGAACTCTTGGGGTGAGACGGTTCCACTCGTTTTTAGCATATATCTTTTGTCTATAATACTGTAATAAACTAGGTGATGTGGGATTTGGAATGAATGAAATATTTGACGGAGTTCGCGTCCTTCTCACTTCGACCTTCTTGATTTATGCCTCTTGGAGTGACCTCAAGAATCGGGAAGTGAGCAACAAAGTCTGGGCGATTCTCGCACCCTTGGCATTTGCCTTGACTTTTTCGCAGTTCTTTATATTCGCCCCAGACATGTTCCAAATTTATGCTTTCTCCTTCGCAATAACTTCAGCTGTATCTGTGGCTCTTTTCTACGCTGGAGCCTTTGGTGGAGCAGATGCCAAGGCTCTGATGTGCTTGTCTCTCGCCTTACCTTATCCAGTCCATCTCCTTCAACCAATTGGCTTTGTTTCCCCACTTTTTCCAATCACCGTCTTCTGCAACGCGGTTCTCCTAGCAGCATCAACAGTGTTCTACGCTGTGACGCGTAATCTTCTTTGGAAATACAGAACTGGAAAGAAACTCTTTGAGGACTTTGAAGAGCAGCCGATTAGCCGAAAAATTCTTGCGTTTCTCTGCGGTTACAAAGTCAACATCAGCGAACTACAAAGGAAAAAGCACTTCTACCCGCTTGAAGACGTTCAAATAGACGAGACAGGAGAAACAAAAAGAAGCCTGCTTGTATTCCCAAGCGATGAGAAGAAGGAGAAGATTGTTGAAAGGATCTTGGAGGCTTCACGTGACGGACGGCTGCAGAGCGCGGTGTGGATAACACCAGGCTTACCTTTCCTAGTCTTCATCACAGTTGGCTTAATCATAGCGTTGACTCTCGGAGATATAATATGGATTGTGCTCAGCTTAACATTGTGAGGCTCAGCGTTTGATATTCGCTAGGGCTGATTTAGCAGGCGAAAGAACGATGAACACCTGCATCGATCTTAAATAGATGCTGTCTCGTAGACGCTATTGAATACCCACGAACTCAACCATATACGGAGTACGAGTCTGATGGAGACCACGAAGAAGCGATTGAAAAAGATGTTTCCTCATCTAGCTGGTGAGCTGGAAGGTAAGGAACATGTAACACCGGTAACCTCGGTCAGGTCCGATCTCCAAACGGGAGAGAAGGCTTCGTCAAAGAAGTTCTCTAGCTATGTGCCTGACGCCATAGACTTCATTCGCAGATGCGACAACGACCAGCAAGCAGAGGAGATAATTAGCTATCTCAAGAAGAGAGGCGAAGTCAGTCCTAAATATGCCAGAAGACTTAGAAGACAGCTGAGAGAGAAAGGCGTCAGAAGCTTCGGATCAAAGAAGGAAGAAGACTACTACTCCAAACAAAGCAATCTCTGAAATCAAAAAGCCGACCTAATACATTGTGCTCAGAATTTTGTTAACTGTTGAAAAGGCTTTGTTCAGACAAATGCAGGCGAACTCTATTTGCTTATATGTGGGCTTCATGTTTCCAAAAGTAAATAAAGGCAATCGACAATAAATACGCAAAAGCCAAGGCAGATATGGTGTCCGATTTGGGCAGAAAGCCACCACTAATGCTTCTCTTCGTATTCCTTCTATTCTCCTTCTTCCTTCCCACATTTTGTGCCAACGCAACTACTTCTTTCTCTATAGGCTTTGAAATAAATCAGGTAGAACATGTGGTGCGGATTGAAGACGGCGGATTAGTGATTATTGAAGATACCATCAACATATCTTTGGTAGGTGAAAGCGCGCAGCCCAGGAATTTCCCCATAGGTTTCCCATTTGAATACGCACCCCATCTCGTTTACTGCTTCGCCCACAACTCCTCAGACCCCACAGAACGGCTAGAAGTGACGCTCGACACTGGATTGGGAAAAATAGGCTTTTATGGAATAAACGTCACCCTACCAGCAAACGTATTCGACAAAGAGTCTTTCACAGTCACTGTTGTTTTTGTCTTCTCAGACCTGATATACGCAGAACCTCCAATCCTGGAGCCTGATGTGTATTTTTGGTGGAATCTCACCTTCCCCATATACCCTAGTCTAACCCAAATGGCTTCTATCTGTAATGTTACGGTTATCTTTCCACCCGTGGTGGGAATGGTTAGAGCTGAATGGCACAGCAATCTGGTTGAGAAGGGGCTTAATGTTAGCTCAACCTCGATCGACAATCGTCAAGTTTTACAATTCTCAGAAATAAACCTAGAAAACCTTGCCTCTGAGTCCGCTTGGGTGAGGTTTTACCAGTTTTCTCCTGTAGAACCTTTCATCTTCCTCATGATCGATGTCGATGAAGCAAAGCGGAATATAACTTTGGATAATTGGGGAAGCATCTCTACATCAGATTTCTACCATCTGACAAACAAAGGAGAATGGAATCTCACAAACATAAAACTTCGCCTGCCTCAATACGCCTTCGACGTTTCATGGATGGATGAGGAGGGTAGGATTCGTGAGGAACCATCGTTGGAGAAAAACGCAACCACCTCCCATATAAACGCCACTATATCCTTTGGAACAACCGTTGAGAAGAATGAAGAGATAGAGTTCACTGTGATCTATAGGATTCCATGGAAAGAATATGTCACTCAGAGCACTTGGCACAACTTTAATCTAGTTTTTAGCTTCTTTGAGCATGAACACTTCTATTGGACGATAAGGAAGCTGTCCGTAACAATAAGCTTACCTCATAACGCTTATTTTCAGTCTTGTTCGGTGCCGCCTCAGAGTGTGGAGGAGAGTGTAATTTTCTCTTTCCATAACGTTACGCCGTTTCATGATCTCGATTTTCACCTAACATACGAGTATATTATTTTTTGGGCGTCTTTCAATCCCACTATATGGGTGGGGCTATTGGTGACAATGGCATTTGTCATAGCCTTTCTTTGGCGAGCTCCCAAGCCTTCACGAGTTCCCGTGATCCCCGTCTCGCCAGAGACTCTCAGAGGCTTTGTTGATACATACGAGAGGAAGGCGAGCGCGATTCGAGAACTTGAGATGTTGGAACAGCAGGTGCGGAAGAGGAAGATTCCTAGGCGTCGATACAAGGTGCGGAAGAAGGCTCTGGAAGGCAGGCATTCTGTGCTCTCTAAAGATCTGGGGGATCTAACGGAAGAGATAAGAAAGGCAGGTTCACGATATGCAAATTCAATGAGGCAGATTGAGGTTGCTGAGACTGAACTTGAGGAGACAGAAGCAGCCATTCGGAGAATCGAACTGCGATATCGCCGCAGAGAAATCTCCAAGGAAACCTATCGCAAGCTTCTAGAGGAGTACAACCGCAGAAAGGAGCGGGCAGAGACGACCATCGACGGGATTCTGCTAAGGCTCAGGGAAGAGATCCGCTAGTTATGAAAACGCTTTTATTTCAGACGGATTATTCCGTTAGAATCTAAAGGGAGTATGATCTGGATGGTTGAGATCAAGATTGATGAAGAGAAGTGTACGGGATGCGGAACATGCGTTGATACGTGTCCCGTTGAGGTGTTTGAGATCAGAGAAGAGAAATCCGTTGTTGTAAACCTCGATGAATGCCTCGTTTGCATGGCGTGTGAAGTCCAGTGTCCTGAAGCGGCCATTGAGGTCATAGAATAGCGCATTGGACATATGTGAAAGAGCACCAAGAATCACTCTCTATCGGAATCATAATTGAAACTACAAGTCCCAAAATGAGGATTGAATGCTCCTTATTTCCTTCATAATATTCTCAGCTTGTTTTCTTACTTTCGCATCAGTTGCCGGAGCCTTGTCTTGAAAGGCGTATGGAACCTCCTCCATCTTTGCGACAATTGCAGCCGCAATTTTTCCGATGTAGTTCAGGCTGTATCCTCCTTCCAAGACTGCCACAAGCTTTCCCTTGCAGAATTGAGATGCTAGATTTAACATTTTTGAGACGGTTTCGAGATAGCAGGAGGCGGACAAAGAGAGCGACGCTACTGGATCTGTGTAGTGACCATCGAAGCCGAGAGAGACAAGAATGATCTGGGGTCTATACTGCTGGACGATTGGAACCGCAATCTGATTGAAGGCTTTGAGGTATATTCGGTCGTCGGTTCCAAATGGAAATGGAATGTTCACAGTGTATCCTAGTCCATCTTCATCACCCGTCTCATCTGTGAAGCCTGTGCCGGGAAATCCTGTTGGGTCTTGATGCAGGCTTATGTAGAGAACTTTGTTTGTGTCGTAAAATATTTCTTGGGTTGCATTTCCATGGTGTGCATCTATATCCACGATTAAGACGCGGTCAAGCCTACACTCTTTGAGGAGGTAGGTGGCTGCTATGGCGATGTTATTGAAGAGACAGAAACCCATCGCATAGTATGGACCGGCGTGGTGTCCGGGAGGACGAACGAGGGCGAAAGCATTCTCAAATCTTTCATCCATCACAAGACTAACCGCTTCTAAGGCGCCTCCGACCGCGAAAAGGGCGGTCTCAAAGCTCTTAGGCGAAACTGTGGTGTCGCCGAGGTCCAGAAGCCCACCGCCAGAAGCGCAATATCCCTCAACAAGTTGGATGTAGTCTGGTTCATGGACAAGCTTCAGGTCGTCTATGCTGGCGCGCTTGGGCTCGATGAGTGAGCATTTCCCTCTTTCTAAGAGACCGCTGCGATTCAGCTCTCCCATGATTGCCTCCAGACGTTTGGGTGACTCAGGATGATTAGGTCCTGGGTTATGATTCAGATATTTTGGTGTGTAGAGTACCGCTGTCCTTGGCATTTCATATCTCCGTTTCAGGGTATACGTCTCGGAAGATTGTCCTAACGTACTCGCGTAAGGTTAAGTTTTCCTGTCTTGCCAACCTTCTCAATGCTTTGCTGACTCCGGTGGCGTAGTGTACCGCCTTCTTTCTTCTGTTGACAATGAATGGCGGCATGCCTAGGTTTTCAGCTGTCAGCCGTAAGAGTCGCTTTCTTAGAGGATCTTCTGCGGACTCAATCTTCAGTTGTGTGGGCACCGCTAGAGAAAAAGTCACAACATTTTGATCCGCGAATGGAAGTCTCAGCTCCACCTTGTGGAAGGAGCAGGCTTGGCTATCCCTCTGAAAATTCTTCTCATGACAGGCTATTACATCATGATATATGGAGTCACGCACAACCTCATCACCAGCTGCGTAATCCCGGAGATATCTCTGATAACCGCCGAAGAGCTCATCTGCTCCCTGACCGGATAAGAGGATGTGGAATCCAAGCTTTGAAGCGATCTGTGCTGTCCAATAGATCGGAATGGCAACTCCAGCCTTCATCACGTCCGGTTCTTCTATCAGCCACAGGACCTTTGGAAGAGTCTGTTCAACGTCGTCTTGGGTGTAGGCTTGGATGTATAGAGGTAGGCCTAACGCCTTGGCAGCGGCTCTTGCATGTCGAAGTTCGCGCTGGTCCATTAATCCCACCGTAATCAGTTGAACTTCTATTCCGCAGATTCTTGCTAGCATAGCAACAAGGCTACTGTCTAGACCGCCCGAGAAGGCAACCGCAGCCTTCTTGGTGTCCGAAAGCCTCTCTTTCGTCGATTCTGATAATATAGTTTGTAATTGTTTTGTCGCTGTCCTCATGGCTATGGGGTTCAGCGGGGATTGCGTTATGGTTCTGATGGGTTGGAGTGTGAAGCCATGAACAGTCATTAGGGCGAGGTGTCCTGGGGGAAATGATTCTGCGTCTTTTATTCCAATTGCCCATAGGGCTTTACGTTCAGATGCTATGGCTGAGGTTGTTTTGTTCTCGCCATAATAGAGAGGAGTTGTTCCCATTGTGTCTCTCCCGGCGATGACCTTGTCTTGACAAGCGATAGCGAATGCGTATGATCCTTTGAGTTTCATGATGATAGAGTTTGCATTCTTCTGGGGATCAGAGGCGAGGGTTGTGAGAATCGCGTCGATGTCAGATACGCTAGTTGGAGGGAACAGTCGACCGTTGAATGCGAGTGTGAAGTTTGCGCCTAAGACTGGTTGTGGGTGGTCTTCTGGAAGAATATGTGAGAGGTTATGACCGAGAGCGACGTTTGAGCTCATGTTTTTGATTGGTATTTGTTCGATTGAGTTGGCTGTTCTGGTGGAGTTTGGGCCGGCTACTCCGTGAGCGTCTGTTCCTCGATGTTTTAACCGTTTGAGCATAGAAAGTACTATGGGGATGGCGTTTTCGCCCTTCCTTTTTACGGCGGCGACTATGGCACCCAATATCCAGTGACTCCACTCTTCGAATATAGAGCAGAGACGAAAGTTAATCTTTTATACGATAGAAGTGGTGATGTTTCCCGCAAACTCCCCTTTTTTATATTTTTTCTGCGAGGAGTGTATAGCTATATTGTCTGGATGTTAATGCCAATCTACCTGATCTGCCCTCTGATAAAATCAAGGAATTATTACACGTAGGTAGAATTATTTTCCATAAGCTCTTATTGGTGCGCCTACTAGCTCTCATTATTCTCTGTAGACTGTCTTTCTTCAAAACGAAGCGCCACTGAATTAATGCAAAAGCGATGACCTGTGGGTTTTGGACCATCATCAAAGACGTGCCCAAGGTGTCCACCACATTGGTTACATAGAACTTCAGTCCTTTGCATTCCTAAGCTGTTGTCAGCTTCCAATTCCACCTTGTCCTCAGCGATCGGAGCCCAAAAACTTGGCCAACCCGTTCCTGAATCGAATTTTTTGTCCGAAGAGAACAATTCGTTCCCGCAACCAGCGCAGACATATATTCCCTTCTTCTTGTTATGAAGGTACTTTCCTGTAAATGGACGCTCTGTCCCTTTTTCCCTGAGCACATGGAACCCTTCTGGCGTAAGTATTTTCCTCCACTCTTCCATTGGTTTGATTAGCTTCTTTCTCAAGTCATATTCTCCTATAACGGTCCAAGTTATGCTCTTTCTTTCCAAATACAAAAAAGGGATGTTGGGACGTTCAGGGCATAAGGACTGCGTCGATAGCGTGGATAACGCCGTTGCGACACTCTATATCTGTCAGTACGATGTTCGCGCTATCTATTTTGACTCCATTTGACATTGTTATAGTCAGGTTCCCTCCTTGTATTGTAGTTAGAGAGGTGAGTGCCACGACGTCAGCTGCCATGTACCTACCCGTGACTACGTGATAAGTCAGAACCTCAGTCAAAGCGGTCTGATCGGCCAACAAGTCATCAAGAACGCCTTGAGGCAACGCTGCGAACGCATCATCAGTAGGAGCAAAAACCGTGAAGGGTTCATCACCTTTCAAGACATCAACAAGGTCAGCCGCCTCCAACGCCGTCACCAACGTCGAGAACGAACCTGCATACTGCGCTGTCTGGACAATATCCAAAATTCCTCCGGGGACTACTACCATGTCAATGACATGTATGACACCATTACTGGCTTCAATGTCCGTCTGCACGACTGTCGCGCCGTCTATCTGCACCGTTGTGCCGGTCACGGTGATAGCAAGATCATCACCTTGTATTGTAGTTAGAGAGGTGAGTGCCACGACGTCAGCTGCCATGTACCTACCCGTGACTACGTGATAAGTCAGAACCTCAGTCAAAGCGGTCACGTTTCCCAAAAGGTCATCTAGGACTCCTGTGGGCAAAGCGTTGAAGGCGTCGTCTGTGGGCGCAAAGACAGTGAAGGGACCTGCACCTTTCAAAGTATCAACCAGATTAGCCGCCTCCAACGCCGTCACCAACGTCGAGAACGAACCATCATTAATCGCAGTATCAACGATGTCCTTGGGTTGACTAGATAACCACAAATATCCGCCTAAAGCAATAATGATTATCACAGTAACTATTGCAGCTGCGTAAATGTATGTCTTTTCCATAATTGTGTTTCCCCCAGTAAGGTCCGGAACCTTCAAACACGTTATTTGGGCAGTATTACCTTGTCGATGATGTGGATTACTCCGTTGCTGCATTCGATGTCGGCTTTGACTACGTTCGCACCATTTACCTTGACGTTTCTGTGGAGATGCCATTTAGCAGCATCAATCTTGACCTCTTGGCCTTGAACCGTCTTGGCGGCCTTGAGTTTCACCACGTCAGATGACATAACTTTGCCGGGAACGACATGATACGTCAGCACGTTGGTCAATTTTCCTTTGTCTTTCAGTAATCCTTCGATGGTTCCTGCTGGCAGCTTGCCAAAAGCATCGTCTGTAGGCGCAAAAACGGTGAAAGACTCTTTGCCACTGAGCGTTTCGACGAGACCAGCGGCTTTTACTGCTTTCACTAGGGTCTCGAACGAGCCTGCTTCAATAGCTGTCTCAACTATGTTCTTCAATATCTCATACCTCGTTCTTTTTCTCGCGTATTTCCAACAGGTGTATTCATCTTATAAATATGTGTGACTGTTACTCCACAGCAACACAAATTCGAGTCCACGCATCACGATCAAATACCTATGTATCGCCATCAATCACTTCACGCGCGCGAGGGTAGCCGAAGACCTAGAAGAAGCCTGCGACCTTATAACGGGTGGATTCGAGTATGTCACCGGCCAATACCACGAAGGCGGCAAGATCTTCCGCAAGCGAAAATAAGATCCGAGGTAAAGGTTAAGTCGAAAAAACGAAAGTTAATCTTTTAACCTTTC
>CAYGAE010000049.1:0-12070 GCA_964347855.1 uncultured Candidatus Bathyarchaeia archaeon | reverse complement strand
ACAATGGATATCTCAGCTGGTTGCTGGGCAAAAAGGCATTCATGTACACACATTCTTCTGCAGAAATCTTCAGTTCGTCCTCATCAACACTCTCAGCGAGAGTGACAGGTGCACCTCTGATGAGAACTATTGGAATTTGCTCATCCGTTTCACCCATTAACAGATGAGCCGTGGATGCCACGTCGTCTGCAATTGAGTGGCGAGTGATCACTAGGGGTTTTTGGAACAAGTCTTTTTTGTTTCTACAGTCTCTTACGGGTTCAAAACCAGAGACTGCTAATGCTATGCCGCGCGTACCCATCCTGAGGGGAGCCACGTGACTGTCTACGATTACAATGCTCACACTTCTTCCGCTTCGACGCTGGATCTCTCTTCGTATCAAGTCTGCTACGCTTTGGGGATTTGAAGGCCATAAAGCAGCGTAACCCTCTGGGGCATTCTTCTTGTCGACCCCAGCGTTGACGGTGAGAAAGCCCTTCTTTAGCGTCAGAATCGACCTGTAAACCCCGCCAAAAATCTTTGCAGCCTCCTTCACCACCAACTCAGCGAATTCGGGTTCTAATGCATACTTATTCGCCAACTCTCGTGCTTCTTCAGATGGGAAAACGCCTCTTAACGAGATGATGCGTTTTTCTGCAGTCGCTACTACTTTTGAGGATAGAGCCAAGATATCCCCATCTTCCAATTCTACATTATGCTCTTTCAAGGATTTTGAGATGATTGCTACAAGGTCATCCTCTTGCTTGACGATCTGAGTTCGAATTGCTAGGACCTGCATGGTGCAAACCAACTTTTTTCACTTGTGAAGCAACTAGGAGATAAAAGCTGAGTTCACTGGATTACCTTTCTTTCAAGATCTCTCGAGTTGCACGTCTGACGGCCTCTTCACTGTTATGTTTGGGCGTCCATCCGGTCTTCAATAATTTCTCTACTGAAAGGAGCATGACTTTCACGTCTCCTCGCCAGCCTCTACCTCCGTCAACGCCGCCGGTAAAAACAAAATTAACGTCGCGTAGGTCCATCTCCTTCGCAACTATCTCAGCGATTCGTCCTACTGTAATTTGGTCAAAGGATCCAACGTTGTATATAGCCACCTTGTCTTCACTTCTTGAAAACTCACGAGTCACGTGGAGAATGGCGCTGACACAGTCGTCAACGTGGAGATATGATTTCTGCTGAGTTCCGTCCCCCAAGATCTCTAACCTATCCGAATCAGCCGTTAACTTGTCAATGAAATCAATAATGACGCCGTGACTAGTCCGTGACCCCACTATATTGGCAACTCTCAGAATCAGAGCGCGTAGTCCAAAAGTGTAGGCATAACTGCACACAAGCGCTTCACATCCCAGTTTGGATGCGCCATAAGTAGAGATCGGAATCAGCGGCCCATAGTCTTCAGGCGTAGGCATAACCTTAGCCTCGCCATAAACCGTAGAAGTTGAAGCGAACACCACGTTCTTTGCCGACGTGCTCTTTCTCATAGCCTCCAAGATGTTGAACGTAGCCACCAGATTCTCTTCAAAATGTATTCTTGGATCTGTCTCGCCGATGCGAACTTCAGGGTTGGCGGCAAGATGGAACACCAGATCAACTTTCTCGACTGTGGCCTCGACCTTCTTGGGTTGCTTCAAGTCGCCTTTGACGAGCTTAAAATGGTCGTTTTCCACCCATTTCGCGATATTCTCTACACGTCCAACACTGAGGTTGTCAAGAACGGTTACATGGAGTCCCTTGCTCATTAAACGATCCACGAGGTGGCTACCGATAAATCCTGCGCCTCCCGTGATTAAGGCGTTGAAGTGTTCGAGACTCATAAGCGGTCACTGCCGATTATAGTTTCTTGACCGCTATTAGATAACTCTTCTTCAGGCCCTGATGATAACTCTCCGAGAGTATTTGGGCTCATTGGTTAGGGTCGAATTTTCTGAATCAACGAGTATTTTTAGGCTGTAAAGGTGGTCATCTTGCTCAGGAAACTTCGGAGAATGGTTACAGGGAAACGCGTTCTCATGGTAAAGAAATAAGAATCTCCGTGGCTGCATCATTAATGATCGGTATGTCCACAGATTGGCGGCGAAGCGTAACTTGGATGTTGAAAGTCAACGTCATCTTTTTGGTCATTGACATTGCGTTGCTACTGCTTTTGTCGCAATTTTTCAGGGTCGCCGTGTTCTCGTTGGTACATAGCGGTTTCTTTTCCATGCTGCTGCTTCTTGATTCCGGCATTATATTTCTGATGGGTGGAATAATAGCGATGTCGTCCTCAATCTTTCCGAGTAAAGTGAGGGAATATGTCTTCCGTTCTCATGAGACGTGGTCTCAGGAGAGACATAGGAAAAGTGAGAGGAAGGCTAATTTGTATATCTTGATGGGGATTCTTCTGTTTCTGGAATCCGTAGTTTTAGGATTTATAGTTTGACGTGCATATTAGAATCCATTGTCGCGATTTTCGAGTTGCACTATCGGGTTGGAACAGAAAAAAGGAGGGGGGAAGCCCGGATCAGGGCTTTCTCCAAGCCATAAATATGGCGATTCCGCCTATTGCTATAGCGACGATTAGGGCCGCAACAGCTACATAGGTCATTGTGTCTACTGAGCCTTGTAGCGCTCCTATCTGATCATCCAACGTGTCGGTTGTATTCTGTAGGTCTACTATCAGGTCGTAGAAGGGATCTAACGCATCGTCAAGTGAGGAGACGTTTAGCATTGTAAGATACTTCCATTCGGTGCCAATCATGGCTTGGCGATCATAGAGGTAATAATAGAAGATTCCTGTGCCTGGCGGCGTTACCGCGAAACTGTAAAAGCCGGTTAAGTCTGTGGTAGTTGTAGCTACCTTTTGGGAGGTTGTTTCGTATGTGGCGTTGTCAGTGGTTTCCATCAACCAGAGTTCTCGGTTAGCCAGTAGGTTCCCTTCCTCATCAGTGTAGGATCCCGATAAGGTGCTTGACATTCCGAATATGAAGGAAGGAAGTGGTGGTGGCGGGGGTGGTCCCGGAACCGTGTAGCCTGCCAATTCGAGATGTTCCCTAGCCGCCGTTAGGTTGTATGGCCGTGAACTTAACGCGGAGTTGAAGTAGGGTTGTGTTGGTAGCATAGGTGTTATTCCGGGTCGTCCAAAGCCAGCCAATAGATTATCGATGATGAGCTGTCGTGGAACGGCGTAGTCAAACGCGATTCGTACATGCCTCGCGGCTTCGGCGGTACCTAAGGGCGTGTCTTCACCAGTGCCAAAGATTGGGTGGCGCGTGTTGTATCCGATTTCTTGTCTACCTGCACCTTCATGAGGCAACACCTTGCCCCAAGATGGGTCTATGGTTGGGATGTCTATTTGCATCTGGTAATTGGGATCTAGCATGTCAACTTCGTCGTTCTTGAGCGCGGCGAGGGCGGGCGTCTTGTCGGCGATGAATCGGATGTAGTAGTCTTGCACGCCGAATAGGCCGTCGGCTTCCAACGCGGTCCTATTCCAGTATTGATCGAATTTTTCGAGGTGCACCAGCTGCGTCACTGGGTCGTACTCCACCCATTTGTAGGGGCCCGTGCCGACGGGTCCGGTGTACGTGGTTCCGCCGATGTCGATGGATCCGACGCCCGTGTTGAACACGCTGTCTGTCCATAGCGCAGATGGTATCTTTTCGAAGATGTGCATTGGGATGATGTTGTTGGCGAAGGTTAAGAGGTATGGGTCGAAGTATCCGTAGGGCTTGCCTAGAGCCAGTTCGGGAAGCCAAACCTCAACCGTATCCGCATCCACTGCTGTTATGTTGCCTGCTCTTGTACCGTCTCCTGCTACCATAGTTGTTGAGGTGCCATTTTCAAACGTGAATTTGACGTTGTTCCCATAAACGCTTTGGTAATACCCCACGAACTGAGAGCCTGTCGCGTTCATGAGGGCCCATAGCGAGAACACAACGTCATCTGCGCTGAAGGCATCGCCGTCATGCCATTGGACACCATTTCGACATTCGAACGTCCATTTGAACCCGCCGTCGCTGGGCGTCCATGACGTCAGCAAGGCATCGATAGACAAATCAGAAAGATCAGGTGCAACTTGAGCCAAGCCGTTGAAAACAATGCCGTTTATGATGGTGTCGTACCAAGAGTTGGAGAGAGGCGGGATCAGCGACTCAATCTCACCTGTGGAAGCAAATACGACCTCGGTTTTGCCTTTAAGCATCTCAGGGTTGAGTTGCACATTGAAGTAGAGCCAACCTGGACCGTTCGGGGTAGAACCTACAGCTGGACCTGTCAGTTCGGGAGTGACTACAGCAGGTCTGCTCTCGTAGTAAATTTGAGAGGATGGCACCTCGTTATAATACTTTAACTGCCACTCTTGTGCCGTCTGATTCTGTACGGTTGTGTTAGTTGAGGTGATAAAGGTGTCCAAGAGGATGTCGGCTTCGTCGTTATCCCACAAATAGTAGTTCTGCCCATCTGGCGCGAAGAAACCTGGATCTCCGTAATGATTCTGTCTGGGCTCGGGAAGCAATCCTGGCGTCCAACCGACCAATTGAACGTCGTAGCCGCCTTCGTCCCAAGTTTTGCCCACCATGTCATAGTCAGGTGTAAAGACGCGGTCAAAAACGCCTACCCAGCCCAGAAATACGACTCTGGCGTCGATTCCAAGTTGCTGCAATGAGTTAGCGAATATCTGGCCCCATTGACGCCGCACCATGTTCGCATTTCCCGGAGCGATTATTGTAACTTTGAACAATGGCTCATCTTGTGCTTTCACAGTTGAGGGAAGCATGGCTAAGGTTAAGGGCGCAATCAATGACAGCATTAGCAATAGGTTTTTGAGTTTAGGCATCAATTCTCACCATTTTTTATATCCAGAACACGTATTTAGGATTGATACTTATATAATTTAAGTATAGAACTTAAGTACCACTGATATAGTTTTAGGATTCTATGCTTCGGTTTCTGAAGACGGTTCGGATTCACAACAAATATAAACTTTTGTAGCCTAACTTTTTATGAATTCGTATTAAGTGAGCTGAACACTGTTGAGTTCTGGCAGGTCTATTACCAGACGATTGTCATCGTTGCTCGGTAGCGCAATGTTCAGATACATTGTTAGAAGACTACTCTACATGATCCCGGTATTCTTAGGCATCTCCATAATCAGTTTCTTTGTTATGTACGCAGCGGGAGATCCCCTCGACATAATTAGACTAGGAAGACCAACTCTGACCAGAGAAGCTATAGATGCGCTGAGACGGTATTACGGCCTGGACCAGCCGATACCAATACAATATTTGAACTGGCTCTCAAACCTGCTCCAAGGTAATTTTGGAAAGTCGTTATACGGGGGCAGACCCGTGAATTTACTCATAGGAAGCTGGGTGTGGGAAACGGTCAAACTCCAACTGATCTCAATTCTGTTGGCCTTTGCTATATCCATACCCATCGGGATCAACTCAGCAAAGAAACAATATTCGAAACAGGACATCGCCGTGACATCGATTTCGTTGTTTGGGGTCTCAATGCCCACCTTCTGGTTGGGACTTATACTAATAATCGCATTTTCCTATAGGTTAGGATGGCTGCCTTCCCATGGCGCATATGGAGACCCCTATCTTTGGTTCAACAATCCAATCTTGGATGAAATAGCCCATCTGATATTGCCAGTTACTGTTCTTGTTTACGTTCTGCTAGCTCAAAATATCCGTTTAATCCGAGCAAATATGCTCGAAATTTTGAGATCCGATTATGTTCTCGCAGCCAGAGCAAGCGGACTGAGTGAACGTAAAGTGATATATAAATACGCCCTCAGAAACGCTATTGGCCCCGTAATCACGTATATTGGAGTTGCATTAGGAGCGATAATAGCCGGAGCACCAATGACAGAATACGTATTCAGCTGGCCAGGTCTTGGCCGTCGATTCGTTGACGCTGCGATGAAGCTGGATTTCCCCATCGTAATGGGGATCACAATGATAGTAACTGTGATGACACTACTCGCGAACTTGGTAATTGACATATGCTACGTTTACATAGACCCAAGAATACGACTCAGGTAGACAGGGAAATGGCCTCAAACAAAACGGAGGAAAGCTTGACCGAGAAATCCAAGCGGCGATCTGCCAGCCAGTGGGCCGTAGCTTGGAGGCGATTCAGAAGAAGTAAAGCAGGCGTCTTTGGCCTAATCATTGTTATGGGCGTATTTTTCGTGGGAATCTTTGGCAGTTTCTTTGCGCCCTATCCAGGTCGCCCCGATCCAGGCGCTTATGACCCATTCTATAGATTAGATGTTCGAAAACCACCAAGCTGGCTGGATCCTGACGAACCAAATAACTGGAAATACATCTTTGGGACTTCATCCATAGGCACTGACGTTCTCAGTGATGTGATTCATGGGACAAAGTACACAATCTATGTCGGGCTCTTAGTGACGACCATCACCATGGCCTTGTCCATCGTTGTTGGGGCCGTAGCTGGATTTTATGGTCGTTGGGTTGACACTGTCCTCATGAGAGTCGCCGAAGTATTCCTGGTTTTTCCAGCCCTGCTCTTCATCTTAGTATTTGTCAGAATATTTACGCTAACGGTAGGGGACCCATCGTGGACTATCCCGACGATTGGCGTCCAAATTCCAACCGGCCTCACAATTGTCACAGTAATTCTGGCGTTATTCAACTGGGCGTCAAACGCGAGAATGATACGTGGTGAATTTCTCAGGATTAGAGAACTCGAATTCATAGAAGCTGAAAGGGCGCTAGGAGCTAGCAATATTCGGATCATATTTAGACATATCCTACCTAACCTTCTGTCACCCATAATAGTTGTTTCAACTTTAACGGTTGCCTACGCCATTTTGCTGGAAGCTGCAGTGAGCTTCCTCGGTTTTGGAGATGTAAATACGATCACCTGGGGACAGATTCTTCAAGAAAATTTCTCAGAGATGAGAACCGTGTGGTGGGCGGAGATTTTCCCAGGTCTCGCTATTTTGCTCACTGTATTCGGTTTCAACCTGCTAGGTGACGGCTTGTCCGATGCTTTGAATCCAAGACTTCGAGAGTGAGGAGAGAAGTTCAAAATGGTAGAGACTTTGCTGAACATTGAAGGATTAAAAACGTACTTCTTTACTGAAGCCGGAGTAGTCAGGGCTGTTGACGGTGTCTCCTTTAAATTGCGGAAGGGTGAATCCCTAGGACTTGTCGGTGAATCTGGGTCAGGAAAAACAGTCACAGCGCTTTCGGTGCTCGGCATAGTTCCAAAACCTGGGAAGATTGTAGACGGAAAAGTGGAATTCAGTGGTGAGGATCTTCTCAAAAAGACAGAAAAAGAAATGCAAGAAATGCGAGGAAGTGAAATCGCTATAACTTTTCAAGACCCTTCATCTTCGCTAAATCCTGTATACACTGTTGAGACGCAGTTGAGAGACGTTATAATGGCTCATCAAACCATATCAAAGGTCGAAGCCCGAGAAAAAGTGATTCAACTTCTAGAGATCGTCGGCATTCCTGAAGCAGAGACAAGAATGCGGGAGTATCCTCACCAGTTCAGCGGTGGCATGAAACAGCGAGTGGCCATTGCTAGAGCCCTAGCCTGTGAACCAACACTCCTATTCGCTGACGAACCCACTACTAACCTGGACGTCACCATTCAAGCCCAGGTCCTTGATCTTCTGAATGATTTGAAAAAGAGGTTTGGAATGTCTCTCGTAATGATAACCCACGACATGGGAATCATCTCTGAAATGACAACTAGGGTAGTGGTCCTATACGCTGGCCACGTATATGAAATCGCCACAACCTACGATCTTTTCGAACACCCTAGACACCCGTACACACAAGCCTTGCTTGCCGCTGTCCCCAGGCTGGACATGAGAAAAACGTTGCGCGTCATTCCGGGGAACATACCGAATCTCATTGACCCTCCTTCCGGCTGCCGGTTCCATCCTCGTTGCAACTACGCCCAAGAGATCTGCAAGGACGAGGTTCCGGTCTTAGAGAAAGTGGGACCAGAGCACTTTGTTGCCTGCTATGAATGGCGAAATATCAACTTAAGCGGGGAAAGACGCCACTGACCGTCAAAAATGATTTTATCACAGTTGAAAACTTGGTCAAGTACTTCCCAGTATATTCCAGAGGCGTCTTGCTCAAGAAACAAGTGGGCGATGTACACGCTGTAGACAACGTCAGTTTTAATATCAAAAGGAAGGAAACCTTTGGTCTCGTTGGAGAAAGCGGATGTGGAAAAACCACAACTGCAAGGTTAATACTCAACTTGATAGAGCCGACGTCCGGAGAAATTTTCTTTGAAGGAGAAAGCCTCTTCGAGAAATTCCAATCCGCTAACAAGGGGGAAAAACTCAAACTAAGGAGGAAGATGCAACTGATCTTCCAGAACCCCTACGGCTCCTTGGACCCTCGAATGACCGTCTTCGACATCATCTCTGAGCCATTTGTGATCCATAAGCATATACCGAAGAGACAGTGGAAAGACAAGGTCTACGAACTCCTCAAGTTTGTGGGACTAGAGGAATATCACGCCGAGAGGTACCCTCATGAGTTCAGCGGAGGCCAAAGACAAAGAATATGCATAGCCCGAGCACTAGCCGTTGAGCCGGAATTCCTAATCGCTGATGAACCTGTCTCTTCATTAGATGTATCCATCAGAGCCCAGATACTCAACTTGCTAGGAGAACTTCAAGAGAGAATTGGACTTACCTATCTGTACATCTCGCACGATTTGAGTTCAGTTAGACAGATCTGTCATAGAGTCGCAGTCATGTATCTCGGCGAAATAGTTGAACTTGCAGCCACTGACAATCTGTTCAAAGAGCCGCTTCATCCCTACACTTACGCTTTGATCAAAGCAGTCCCAATTCCTGACCCAAAAACCAAAGCTATGAAAATTATCTTGCGCGGAGAGGTGCCGAGCCCAATCAACCCGCCCTCCGGCTGTCGCTTCCACCCTCGATGCCACTACGCAACGGACAAATGCGAACGCGAAAAGCCACCGCTTTTTAAAATAAACGGGCATTTGGTTGCATGCCACTATGACATAGCGTTTGAGACTAATGAAGTAAGGGCTGACCGAGGAAAGGCGTAGAGCCAATAGATGTCTCCCTCCAATCTCAACAACCACTATGAAAGCTCCTCGATGCCCAATAGAATCTCTAGAAATGCTGCATCCCGGACTCGCTCAACCAACGGGAAACCCAAGCTTGGAGCCGCCACGACTGCTCAGAAGCAGGTTGTAGAAGCGCTGATGAGGCCTCAAGCTTACGATGAAGAACCCGGTCAAATTGAACTGATCCAGACTCACATATCCTTTGTCTTTCTAGCCAGAGCCTTTGTCTACAAGGTAAAAAAGGCTGTGAACCTCGGATTCCTAGACTTCACAACCCTAGAGAAGAGACGGTACTTCTGCGAAAAGGAGTTGGAACTTAACAGACGGCTGTGCGGAGACATGTACCTCGAGGTTGTTCCCATCAACCGATCAAACGTTGTCAAGATGAAAGGCGAAGGAGACGCAATTGAATACGCTGTGAAAATGAAGAAAATGCCTCAGGAAAAGATGATGAACAAGCTCTTAGAAGAGCAAAAGGTGAACAGAAAACTCATTGACAGAATCGCAAAGATCCTCGCAGAATTCCATTCAAAGGCAGAAACGAATAAGAGGATAAGCGAGTTCGGCTCCTTGCCGATCATAGAAGTCAATTGGGAGGAGAATTTCGAACAGACTCAAGAGTTCATTGGCAAGACGATAGCCAATAAGAATTTTGAACTAATCCGTAAGCAAATCAATAATTTCATGAAGAGAAACGAGGCCCTTTTTGAGAAGAGAATGACGGAAGATCGAGTCAGAGATTGTCACGGAGATATCCATTCGGGAAACATCTTCGTCACCGATCGGATCTACATTTTTGACGCAATAGAGTTTAACGAAAGGTTTAGGTATTCTGATGTTGCTTCTGATATTGCCTTCCTGGCCATGGACTTAGATTTCAAAGAACGACCCGATCTTTCTAACTTCTTCGTCAAGAGATATGTCAAATACACTGGAGACCAAGAGCTGACGAAAGTTCTCCCTTTCTATAAATGCTACCGAGCCTACGTGCGCGGCAAAGTCATCAGTTTCCAACTCAAAGACCCTGGCATAGGCAGTGAAGAAAAGGGTGCCGCAGTTAAAGAAGCAAAGGCATACTTCACCCGAGCCTCCTCCTATGCACAGATCCTCTGATCAGCTTGGTAGGTTCACTCAAAGTTGAATTGGTCGGCTACATATTTGGGGACTTTCACCGTTCCCATGAGGATCGGCTTTTGATGGCAATCGCTTCCCCCTGTCATGATCAGACCATGTTTTCGTGCAAACCTTACGTAACAGTTCGTTGTTAAAGCGTCATTTCTAGAGTGCCAACACTCAACGCCATCAATGTGTCCTAAAATTGACTCTTCAATTATCCTTGTCTGTTCCTGCAACGATTTAGTCAGCTTCACCAGTGAGGTCCCGTGAGGATCGTTTGGATGGGCTAACACCACTAATCCTCCTGCATTCCTCACTAGCCTCGACGCGTCTTCAATGTACAGAGGATACTTGGGAACATTGCATTTTACAAGATATTTATCAAAAGCCTCTTGCCGGGTTCTAACAATCCCCTTCCTAAGCAAATAATTCGCTATATGAGGTCGGCCAAGCACCCCATCAGCAGAGGCTCGAATCTCCCTCCAGTCGTCCTTCGTTAACTTCTCAATTCCTTCCTTTTCGAATTCCACATTGATCTTGTCCAATATTTGGACAGCTCTTTTCTTCCGATATCTTGCAATTTCTTTAAGTTTGCTCTCTAACTCCCTATCTTTCACATCGAATTGATAACCCAAGAAATCCAATGAGATTAATCTTCCCTTGTGATACGTGGGGTGCGAGAAGGTTACATTTAATTCGACTCCAGCAACATAGTGGATTCCGTTTTTCGTTGCCAAAGCCATGGCTTTTTCTTGACAGTCAATCGAGTCGTGATCTGTGATCGATATCAACCCAATATTTCTGACCTTAGCTTCCTCAACAATTTCTTCAACAGTCAAGTTTCCGTCGGAACAGCTTTTCGAATGGATATGTAAATCTATGAACATGGTGAAACGGGGTCCAGTTACCTTTTTTCCATCCCGATCATATACCAATCCTCAGGAGGATCATACTCCGTGTCAACTGTTAAGTGCACTATTGGGAGTTGTGGATGTCTCGTTTTCAAGTCATCCAAGTCAACAGGTTCAAACCGCTTCTTGTTATTACGATAAGCTTGCCTCGTCAAAGCGTTTGACACGTAATCTTCTCTAGTTCTTTTCAAAATCCTTGCAATAGACGCTTCCTCAGAACAATGAGTTTGAAGTAGGACAAAAGTCATGTTGTGTCTTGCAGCAATCTCAGCGGCACTTCTTCGCAGTTTCTGGGTGACAAACGTGGCATCCAGAATAACGCCTTCACTCTTCTGTACAAGATCTTCTGCCTGCCGAAACATCTCACGATAGACTAGCTCTCGCTTGCTCATGCTTGACGCGACTTTTTCGTCAAAGATATCCTCATTCTTAAGAACCTCCAATCGAATCAAATCGGTTCGAAGAATAGGATATCCCTTAATCCTTGAGATTTCCTCTGCCGTCTCTGTTTTCCAAGTTCCTGGAAGCCCACATGTAATCAGCAGAGTGCCCGGCTTTAACTCAGCCTTGACAAACTTGGCAAAAGGTTCTTTCAATCAGATGCACCCGCATTTCTCTGTAATTGCCTTGACACAAAGCAAAATTAAATCTTTTGCGACAGAAGCACTTTGTATCTCAACTGCGCGCGCAGCGCGCTGTGCTTCGATTTCTCTACTAGAATAAGCTTTCTTGTTGTCTAGTCACATTTGCGCGCGAAAATATTGCCATCAGGCAAATCGAGATGACCCTGCGATACATTTTTAATAATTATTCCATAAAGAGGATGAGACAACTAAGAAGTGATAACGGTGTCAAGTTTCAAAGTCAAAGATTCTACTTTAGCTCACCAAGGGGCCCTCCTAGCCGAATGGGCATCCGCACACATGCCGGTTCTCAACCAAATCAAACGCCAGTTCAAA
>CAYGAE010000048.1:0-12075 GCA_964347855.1 uncultured Candidatus Bathyarchaeia archaeon | reverse complement strand
TCGATTGCTTTCAGTCTTTATATATTAGTGCTATGTTCTCGACGTTTTGGCAGCATGCATGCTAGTCTAGCATTTTCAGATTTGCTGTTGCTTCAAGCACTCTGTCTTTCAAATCGGTTATCAGTGCAGGGTTGAAGTAGTTCGTCATAAACACATTACTGCTGACTCTTCCTTGAAGAAAATCGATTTCTGGCCGAGTAAGCCGTTTAGTCATGAAAGTGGCGTAGTACTCTCGTATGTCTCCAAACCTTGATTTGAAACCATTTCGTCTAATCCAATTGTTGATTTGGGCTTCTGTGAGTCGCCTTTGCCTTCTGACTTCTTCTACAAGCTCTTTATCAACGAAGGTTATGAAGGCCTTCTTGCTTCTCCGAATGAATAGTTGCTTAAACCGGAAATGCTCCAAAACCTTTCCTTCAGCATTGTAGTAATTACCCAGCTTTCCTTCCTCAGCCAATCGTATTATCAGATTGAAAGAACTGATAGCTTCTCGGTATCTCAAACCAGACGCAATCATGAACTTCATGAAAACCCGTAATTTGGGAATTCTCTGCTTAACCATTCTGATCCAGGTGATGACATTACCATTCTTCTCGGTGTTCTTTATTCTGGAAATGATGAGTTCTGCCGTATCACAACTACTCCACTTCAGCCCATAGTCTTCCACAAGCTCCTTCCATTCCTTATAGACTCCCAGAAACTTGCTCAAGTTGGACAGAGAAGCCATAACCGATTTCCTGACACTACCGCTCAACCTAAGCAGAATTGAGGCATCTCTAGAGAATAACACGTCATAATATCTCTTTGAATAGTTGTAAACGTCTTTAGCATAGGTGTAAGAGAAATTTTGCTCAAGCCAATTCCGAAAAGCTCCCCAATTTACGCTTCTTTCATCAAAAGACGAATGGGTGCAAGTCAGGCATTCATTCCAGACTGAACTACCGGCCCGCGAGAAACCATGAACATAGAAGTAGGACTAAACTTTTTCTGTAATGGATCTGTGTGGTTGAAAAAGATTCTGGCTCTTGGTTGACGCTGTCTCAGGCGACGTAGTAGTCGATAACTTTCTTCATCCTTTTGGGTGGGGGCGGAGGTCCTAGCTGAGAGATTTTCTTCAATATTTTAACGATTTGTGGTTGGAAACGCACAAGGTCTGTGAAGGTTACGAGTCCCACAAGTTTTTGCTCTTTAACTATGGGCAGCTTTTTGATGTTCATTCTGAACATGAATTTCGTGGCATCCTCGATATCCATGGTGGGGTCTACGGTCATCAGAGGTGCTGACATGATTTCTCGAATCTTAACTCTTTGAGGATTTTTGGACTTTGCAAGGATTCTTTTCAGGCAGTCCCGTTCAGTTATGATTCCGACTGGTTTTCCCTTCATGGTCACGACTAGGCATCCTATCTCATGCTTGTTCATGAGCTCTACAGCCTCTCGAGCGCTCTTGCTTGCTTCGATGGTTACCACCTTTTCGACCATAACATCTTCCATTTTCAACATAGTGGATACCTCAAACTAAGCCTTCTCACCCCAGAATTTTAGGGTTATGAATTCTGGATTACTTTTCCGGACAGTGCTTTGCCGCCATGAAAGGTGTGAGTGCTGGCCAGTTCGTCAACATCACTGAAGAATATAAAAGAAAACGCCGAACAGAAATCGTGTATACGACAACTCCAGAGCCTAGTTTTATTTAAATAGTAAACATGAGAAGACTAGCAAAGATCAACGGAAATGTCGCTTAATGGCGTCGAAATTGTCAAAATCTCAGCCTCTGCCGATTAAGGGTTAATCGCAGTTTATGGCATAAGTCATTTATGTAAACCTATGGGGGATATATAGTCACGGCCCAAGTTGGGAAGCACGCTTGAACGGGCTGACAAAGCCGAGTTGGCTTCTCGACAGTTTGTTACGGCCTGTCCCATGAGATTGCATCAAGTGAGATGGGTTGTGGGAGACCGTTGAGCTGTCAATCAGGTAGCGTTGACCTGTTGAGGCTTAGACCCAATTTGGGCTTTTTTCATTTTGAGGCTATTTCGTATCAGGATATTTCTCTCTGATCTTGGCGTCAGCCATTTTGGCGATCATCTTCTTCGAGATCAACACATGGGGAACTCCCTGGAGATCTGCGAGATCTGCGGGTTTTTGGTCTTGAGTCACCACGAGTAGTCCATTCTTCTTGGCGTATTCTATGATTTTTCTATCTTTCGCACCTTTCAGTCCGACATCTTGAGTAGTTAGCACGTCCCAGCCTAGGGTCTCAAAGTATTCTTTGAGGCCGGTATACATTTCGTCGAGAAGAAGCTTCAAGGCAAGTTATCCTCCGCGTACGCACTCGAATCTAGATGGTTTGGATATTTAAGAAGACCGACTCCTCTTCAGAATCCCCTTTTGCGCGCGCGCGTGAAGGGTACATAGGAGCACCGAAATGATTCTATCCTGCTTCTGCAGGGCCAAAAAAAGGAGGGATGCTGCGGGTTTTGCTTGTTTCTATTCTTCAAGTGGGCAGTAGAGGTCCAAGATCAGTTCGTCTTCCGTCGCCCCTGGGTCATGGGCTTTCTCGAGGCATTGGTGTTTGCCATACTTGTATTTGCTTGATTTCACCCAGTCGACGATTTTGTGCCAAGACTCAAGGTAACCATGTTCCCGGAAGAATTCTGACTCTATCTCTTCTTTCAATTTGCATGTGGTGACTGCGTAGAGCCCCCCTTCGAAGGCCCTCATTTCAACCTCTCCTTCGGGTTCGACGTCTGGGTCCACTTTAATCCAGAACTCATAGCCATACTGCTTTTGGCCCGGTGAGGGATCTGGGTTGTTGAAGCCAAACACCGGATGGTTCTCGTTGTCTCCAAGTAGACCTTTCGGTTCAGCCCATGCACGCATCTTCTCCCATGCGTCCCGCTCAGGCGTTTCACTGACTGCACGAACGCTAGCAACCCGCATTGGTTCGAGTCTCACGATTTTCACATCAAGTTCTTTCATTTTTCTTTCCTTCTGCTTGGTATGTGCCTTTCGGATGTAGTCTGCTCGTCTCGCCATCTCAAGCTCTTGCTTCCTTCTGGAGTTGGCATACGCCGAACTAACCGCATTCAAGAGCCTCGCACCATCGGTACTCACCTCGTAATGTCCCTTTCCAGTGTGTTTTAGGATGCCTACTTTCACAAGCATCCCCAGGTGATGCGCCAGTGCTGTTTTGCCCAATCCCGTCACATCTTGCAGATCATGAAAAGTTCGCAACCCCTTCAGTAACGAGGTCAGCATCTGCAATCTCCGTTTGTTAGCCAGTGCTGTAAGAACGTGAGCTATATCTTCGCCAGACTCAGTTAGAGTCTCCTCGACCAGCCCACTGGGTTTGTCGCTCATGACCAGACTTCCATCCGCCACCTTGAAAGCACATGTCTTCCTAATAAATATTTCGAAATTATTTGAATGATAGTTCTAATTTCACTGAACAAAAATCTGTAAGGAAATTGGCGAAACCGCAAGGAATTGAGTCTTAACAGAAGCAAGATCTCCGAGAACACCGCAGTCCGAGCGATAAAACGCCCTGGGGGAACCGAAACAAGAAAACCGCATCCGGAGCCCGACCGACATAGAGGGCCGGGGCCGGGATTCGAACCCGGGCGCCAGGCTCCACAGGCCTGTAGGCTACCAGGCTACCTCACCCCGGCCACTATCTGTATTATTCCGCCAACTTTTTGATGTCCAGAGTTCTTATTTACGTTTCCTCAAGAATATTAGTTCATCCTTTTGGCGCGCGAATGTGTGGGATAGAATTTTTATCCTTCGAACTAATGGTTATCCTTGCGCGTTCTTCGCCATTCGTGCCAGGATTGTTTTCCATTCAGAAGTATCATGAACTATTGAAAATGCTTCAACCTGCTGGGTGTAATCGGGATATTTCCAGCCGTGTTCGGCTGCGACCCGCAGATAAGCGCGCGCGCGTGAGTTTTTCCAAGTCCGCGTTTTTCACCGCCTCTTTGTACTACTTGCTTCTGCCGAAAGGATGGACCACAACATGACTGATAATGTTCAATTTCTCATTCGACTCTCGCATACTCATCTTGGACATAACAATTCTTCGTCCAATGCATGCAACAGGCAGATAGGCGCGTGCGCAACATTGAGGGTTTTATTAGCCTTTAATATGAGTGTCGACGATGTATTTTCGGCGAATCCTTATGTCTAACGTCTCCCAATCCGATCTCGCAGTAATCGAGTCACAGTTGAAGGGAAAAACCCTCCTCGTGTACTGGTATATGCTTAGGTCTCCAAGCTCTGCTGTAGGTGTCCGTGAGATTCAGCGTTCTTTAGACTTTTCCAGTCCCAGCGTGGCCGCCCACCACCTTGACAAACTCCTTTCACTCGGATTGATCGATAAGAGCAGAACGGGTGAGTATTCTCTAATTCAGGAGGTTAAGGTGGGTCTTCTAAGATTCTTCACCAGACTAGGTCGCTTTCTTGTTCCTCGCTATTTGTTCTACTCCGTTTGGCTCTCAACAATGCTAATCTTCTACATCGCCTTCTACGGACTCACGGGTAGTATCCACAACGTTGCCGCCCTCATATTCGGCGTCACTTCCAGCTTTATTCTATGGTTTGAGACTGCTAGGCTTTGGAGAGAAAAGCCCTTCTAACGGAGGGGATGGCTGTTCTAAAACGTGGATTTAAAAGAGCGTTGAAATCTTTATAGACATGGAGAAAAACGGAACCATGAAGAAAGCGCTGCTATACGTTCTCACGGCAGTTGTGTTAGGGGCAGCCGTGATGATTTTTCCCCAATGGATCTTCTGGATATCCTATGCTGGTACCGAAATAGCGAATGAAGACGCTGGGTTATTTGGGCGCGCGCTTTCCACCTCTCCCAAAGAATGGCAGTTCGCCGACGTTCCTGAAAGCCCCTCTTATGAGCAAACCGCGTCGTTTAGAGAGGTCGAGATATTTTTGGTAGCTCTTGTTCTGGCACTTGGTGTCCGCTTCTTCTACAAAAGACGAGTACCCTACCCATCCTATCGCGCGCGGTGATTGACTTAAGCTTCCCTAGCTTTTCTGCTGTTCTCTGACAGCTTTGCGGGCAAACGTTATGTAGCCCGTGTGTCCAGTCATCAAAGTCTCGGGTCTAGTCTTGCCCCTTTCCACCTGCAGTCTCCGCATGAGACATTCTACTGTTTGGATATCTATGAAGCCATTGTCATTCAACGCTTCCACGGTCTTCACGACTTGATCTATGGTCGGGCTGAAAGAGACTATGGTTCCGCTTCCCTTCAAGGCTGAGTCAGTGTGGGGGACGACCAACCAGGGGGTTGCCATATCTAGAACCACCGCATCAACCTCCGCCTCGTCGATACCTTGAGTGATATCCTTGTTCTTGATAGTCACAAGTTCGGATACGCCGACCCTCTGCAAATTCTTTGACGCCAATTCAGCAAATTCTTCACGAACCTCATAACTGTAAACATGGCCATCGGGTTTGACATAGAATGCGAGGGCAGACGTGAGGGCGCCAGTTCCAGTGCCTGCTTCAACAACACGACTGCCTGAACCAACTCCGCTGAACAGGAGAATAAGTGCTATGTCTTTTGGATAGCTTATCTGCGTTCTCCTCTGCATCTTAAAAATGTAGTCTCGCAGGCTGGGCTTTAGCGCTACAAACTCTACTCCTGTGCTGCTTACTATCGGGGCCCCAAACGGCTTTCCAACCAATTCACCTAGTTGAACGTAACCTTTGTGGGTGTGAAAACTCTTCCCCTTCTCCACTTTGACTAGATAGGTTCTTTTTCGGTCTAGATACAGCAGAACATCGTCTCCATCGTTTATGGCTTGTGACAATGTAGAGTCTACCGAGCCTCTAAATCAGCCAGCGAAATGATGACAAAGTTCCCCACTCCAGATTTATGGGGTGTACTTGAAGGGATGCTTCGACCTCTCCTTATTCTCCACAATCTCCTCGAAGGTGGGTCGACCTTCCACAGCTTTCCGAATAGCGTGACGCATAGCCTTGTAATTATTTATGTAAACTCTGTGCCTATCAACCGCAGAAGGATGAACAAAAACATTCGCGATAATTATCAAGTCATCAACTGCTGCCTTAGGTATTATACCATCGGCAAGATCGTCCGCCACAGCCTTTGCCACGCCAGCCTGCGCTGGACCATAAATCATACTCGCCTGCCTCATACCCCTAATAGTCACCGTTGGAACAATCAGTGTAACCGGCTTGACAGCAAGGTTCGGCTCTAATATAGCGACGAGAGGTTCATGGCCAGCCGTTGGGGCTGCCTTAGCTTTAGCGTACGCCTCACCTACTGGGCCGTTCTTTCTCCCGATGAGCAGATCGATGTGAGCAACTTCGGCATCTTTCCCCGCTAGGGCCTCACCCACCCGCAGGTGGAAGTCTCTTATCGTTTTCGGCGTTATATCGATGGCTGCGAAGCGCTCTTCTAAGACCTTTTTCTCGACTTCGAACTTTACGGGTTGTGCGGCGATCTTTCCGATCTTTTCCAGTTCCAGACGCAACTCTTCTCTGTCTTCATAGGTGAGCTCCCCTCCCACACTCAGCGGCATCCGCACAGGCCCAACTTTCATTCCCATCATCTTCAAGGCTTCTTTTGTGCCGACAGCGCCGCTCTTTGTGATTAGTCTCGCAATCTTCTGAATCTTGAACTGCAGTTCTTGGGCCTTTTTGAGGCCGCCCTTCTGAACCAGCTCGTAAATCTCAACCCACTTGTCAGGAATGAAATTCGCGCTTGCGAGTATGGCGCCAGAAGCACCAGCAGCTAAGGCGGACAAAACCACATCGTCATAGCCACACATGACATTGATCTTGTCTCTAACTTTCTCCAAAACGCTGAGCATGTACTTCAGTTCTCCACTGCTGTCCTTTAAGCCCACGATGTTTGGGATTTCGGCGAGATCTTCCACCATCTGCCAACTAAGCCAAACCCCAGTACATTGGGGAATATTGTACAGAATAATCGGAATGTCCACCTCAGTTGCGATGGTATAGAAATGCTCGTATACTCCCCGATCTTTCGGCTTCAGATAGAATGGAGTAACGATCAAAGCTGCGTCTGCTCCGGCATCCTTCGCGTAGCGAGTCATTTCCAAAGCGTGATCAGTTCCACTCGCACCAGTTCCTGCAATCACCGCCACTCTGCCCTTAACTTCGTCCATGACAACATCGATCACTCTCTTCTTCTCATCAACCGTGAGGTTAACAAACTCGCCAGTTGTTCCACAGGGGAACACCCCGCTTACACCCAGCTCGATACAATGGTTGACCAGACTCCGCAGTTGCTCCTCGTCTAGCTCCTTTCCACCTTTGGTGAAGGGAGTCACCAGGGCAGGTATGATTCCCTTGGGTTTAAACATCCGAGAATTCTCCGCTTCAGCCCTTATTTGGGAGACTTCGGAATCGCCAGGTCATTCGCGCCCACCTGTGACACTTTGGCTTCTGGAAAGTTTCTTTCGATCAGAGAGATGATGATCTCCGCTTGCTTGACCTTCTCTCGGGCCAAGAAGGCGAGATGGTCAGGGCTGACCCAAGGCTTATACAGCGCACTCATGCCGGTTCCCGGTTCGATCTTATAGTAGCATGGTGCGGCGATTCTGGTAATTTCTGGAGCCTCCCAGAAACGGTTGAATCCACCGAAGGCGTCAAATAGGTAGATGTGCACGTCGATTGGCATGCTGATTACTCTGCGTATCGCCGCCAACATTGGAAGCGTCAAGTCAGCAACTGGATTGAAAGTGTTGGCTCCAAGCGTTTCTAACACTTTTGCCCCTGCTGGATTGGCGTGACCGGCGAGGATAGAAACTTTGAAGACTACATCTTTGGGTATGTCACCTGCTTCTCTCATGTGGTCCAAGAGCCAAAGAAGTCCTTCGTCCAGAACTAGGAAGCCTCTGAAACCGAATTCAATGGCTCTCTTTATATCTGCAATCACGTAGGCTAGGTTGTCTGACCCCCTGAAGCGCAGTCCAGATAGTGCTCCCTCAGGAGTTACGACTTGCCTACCTATATCCCACGTTGTTCTCGGTCCAGGGGTGATTATGATCTCAAGTTTGGCTTCTCTAGCCATCTGCGCAAAGCTTTCCAATTCGTCGTCTGAGAGTAGGGTTGCGCCCATGACCGTGGAAATCAGTCTATGAACTGGTACGCGTCTTTTGTCCATCTCGTCGATCAATGCTTCGAGGGTTGATGGGCGTTCGATTCCTGAGATTTCTATTCTGTAGTGGCATCCGTCTGGAAACCTCTTGGTAGATGTCGGCAGTTCATATAGGTCTCTCCCGGGAATGCCATGTTTCTCCATGCTCTTTCTAATTTCCTTCAAATTATTTACCTCCGTGATGAAGTATTTGTTATGATTTTGCTGGTATAAAAATTGAGACCACAAAATCGGTCTAGACTCCCGGTTCACAAGTCATTTAAATTAAAGTCGGGTAATATGAGTAGGCTTCGCGAATGGTGAATTACTTGTCTCAACAAGAGGTGAAGTTGCTTCTTCCCTTTGCTGTTCTTACAAAAGATCGAGTCAAAACATTCACGAAAGAGATGGAGATGGCAGCTATCTTCTATTTGGCGGAATCAGAGAGAGAAAAGGGTGAACGACGTATCCTAAAGAAGCCGGTCGAAAAAATCGTTTTCATCGCTGAGACTTGTTATCCGATGTGGATGGTTCCGTGGCGAGAAAGAACTCTACTGTATGACGGTTTCGGAATTACCGAACACACAATTTCTTACGGTGTTCTGCCAGACGTCAAGGTGTTTGAAAGTGACGTCAAAGGAAGCGCAGAAACACACGAAGCATACTCTGCCACTCTCTCCAACTACCTTAATTACTTTCAAGCATTTTTAGCTAAGGATGAAAAGATAATAGAAGGTCTTATCACAAGTCCCGAATTTATCCAAGACCTAATCTCTTACATCAAAGAAGCGAAAAGAATCGAGAAGCCCGTAATTGGAAAAGCGTTTCTGTCCCCAAGCATCAATGAATCCGCAACTTCAGTTTCCCTTGAAGGACTCTCGAATCTCAGGAAATCGTTAGAAGACGAGATTAGGAGTCTACGCGAAAACATGAAAACATTGAGCACCTTGACTGAAGAGCATGTGGAGGTCCTTCGAAAGGAAGCCAGAGAAACCACAAAGAAGTTTGATGAAGAAATTGTAGCTACTAAATCAACTGTGATGGTGAGCTTGCGGGAAATCCAACAAAGAAGTGACGTAGAAATTACCAAACTCTCCAAGGAGTATGCGCAGCGTCTCCGCGTCCTTCACAAAGACAGGATCAAACTTGAGAAAGACCAGCATCGTCTGAATACTCAGATTGAAAGATGCGAGACTGAGATAAAATCCGCCAGGCTTCGCAAGGATGAAGGCGGCGAACTCCAATGGAGGCAGAAACTCAAGGAGACTAAGACGAGGCTTCCAACCATTAAAAAAGGTATTGAAGATATAGACAAGCAGATAAAAGAAGTCGAAACTGAGAAGAAACTTGAGATATCCAAGATAAGATCAAAGTATGAAACCATGACTGAGGCAGCACAAAAGAAACTCAGGGAACTTGAGGCTTCGCGTGACGCCAGCATCAGAATGAAAGAGCAAGAAACGAAGTCGCTAGAGGACACCACATCTAAAATCATAGACCAAATGAACAAAATGTTGAAATTAAAAATAGGGTCACTGGAGGAAATTGATGGAATGGGGATGCCAAAAAAATACGAAAACAATGTGCTTGTGTATCTTCCTCTCTACTTGGCTGCTTACGAAGCGAAACAAAAAAGAAGATACTTGGTGTATCCTCCGTCGGTTGTAGGAAGTATGGGAATTGTGACAAAGTTTAAGGGTGTCTTTGGGATCACGAGGATGAAATCTTTGCTCCAACGTCGATCAAAGTTTCTCTCATCATTCCTTGATCAGCTTGTCACCCTGCTCGAAGAAGACCCGGTGTTTGAAAAAGAGACTAGTGATGCAGGAATTCAAGCGAATATTCTGAGAACGAAAGAGTCACGAGAACACATTAAGAAAGGGTTGGGAAAGCTAAAGGAAGAAGGATGGATCTCTGAAGACGAGTTCCAGACTTTAGGCAAACTTTGATGAAAGAAGAGCATTGCCTCACTAGCGATATTCAGCTAGATCTGTGCACGCTTTGGTGTTTTTTCTACACTGCATACTTCTTTCCGTATTTTGCCAGCAATACGTTTTTGCTTATTGTTTTGAAAAGTTGTGGGTTATCCGTGTGTATGGGGAAGATTTTTTTCGGTTGGACGTACTGGACTAGTTCTGTCAATTGTTGTCTATCTAGATGACCTGAAGCGTGGAGTTGATGGAACTTGATCTTGAAGTGATCTAGCCAGTTGTGCATGACAGTGTCCTCGATGTCTTCTTCACTATAGGGTTCACTCATGCTGTGGATGAAATGACTACCTGGATCTGGTCTAATGTCGATGAGTTCTGTGAAGTGATAAAAGTCCAAGTCCATAACTACTTCGTTTTGATGTTCGTGCACAAAATCATGATTAATCATCTTTTCCATGAACCCTCGTTCCCACACATAGTAGTCTTTCTCGAGGAAGCAACCTGTTTTTTTCCTCTTGTAATAGACTAGAATGTTCTCATCGGTTCTGGGGTCGGGAAGATTGAGGCGCTTATCCTCGACAAGCCTGCTTAGTAGGTGGGCGGTTTTCGGGGATATTACAAGTTTTCTGTTGTTATTTATAGCCACATTGTAGAATGTTCTGAACCGGTCTGTGTCCCTGCCGTAATGAGTAATGAACACCATCTTTCTTGTTGCGGAAACTATCTCGTCGCTTAATTTCTCCACTTGTAATTCGGAGTAGTTCTTTCTTCGTTCCTCCTCAACCATTCGGGTTCCTTCACTTATCATCGCTGTGGGCTCAGATCCCTGCGCCTTTTCCGCAAATTCTTCGGTCATATCTTTTCGGGGTCCATGGGCTCTAAGGTCTCCTGTGTATACGATCACGCCTTCAGATGTGTGAATTATAAAGCTGTAAGAAGCAGGAATGGAATGATCAACGTGAATTGGCTCTACCACCAAATGTCCAATTCTTATTTTATGCCCGGTTCTGAACTTCTCATACAGGTGTTCTCCAAAATCAACAGGGCTGGTTTCCTCCATTGATTCCATGAATATCTTTGTTCCATAACCGCAATACATGGGGATTTTCTCATCAAGAAAGTTGATGTGCCCAACGTGGTCGATGTGAGCGTGAGACAGAAACACAGCGTCGATTTGGGGTTCGGTGTAGGAAAGATTGGTGAACTCCAAGTGTTCTTCACCGTATATGCCTTTTATCTTCGGCAACAGGTTGAATTCGAAGTAGTCTCCCAAGCCATTTATTGCTCGGGGTGTAAGCCATCCAGTGAAGTGGTCTCTACCCATGGTGAAGGATTGCCCAAAATCCAAGAGAATTCTAGTTTCTCTGTCTTCTAAGAGAACTTTGTTTCCGCCAATCTCATTTACTCCACCGTAAAAAGTGATTGTTGTTTTCCGTCTTGTCATCTTGTCGCCCTCTATAGATGGCTGATAGGCTTGTGTCTTTTCGATTTCCATTAGCTAACATGTTATGGATTGTTCGTCTTTTTGCAGAGGTTTGAAATTGCCATGATAACATGGAGTGGTGTGAAAATGCTGAAAATCTTTGTGTAGCGTGATGAACCCGCTTTCTTGATAATCTCTTTCTTGCCTCCCGCCTCCAGATACCCTCTAATAAACTCCTTCGTGAGTAATTCGGCGGCTTTGGCTGGAGAGACTGGGGAGACGTAATGGCCGGAATAGTATAGGAACTCAGCTACATCCCAAGCCTGATCTCCATCTCTGGTCGCTTGTTCAAAATCCACGAAGTATAATTCTCCGTCTCTTGTAACGATGATGTTCTCCGGTTTTGAATCTCCTAAAGAAACACCAAGTCTGTGGGCCTCTGCGAATCTTCGCCCTGCTGCCTTCACCAAAGCGACTTCCTTCACAGTCTTTCCTTTCGATGAGACAATTCGCTTGACGGTTTCAACAAGTTCTTCGCCCTCCACAAACTCTTCAAAAATTAACCGCTCTTGAGG
>CAYGAE010000047.1:0-12124 GCA_964347855.1 uncultured Candidatus Bathyarchaeia archaeon | reverse complement strand
TCCATTCCTTCTTCAGCTCATCAAGGAAACCTTTCCAATCCTTATCTCCCACTGCTTAATCCCGCCTGATTGGCTGCGGATGAGAATGAATCAAGATATGGGGACTCCACATCTCACATCAGAAACCCCTTCACCCTGACGCCACAGCATACTCCGGATGCTTAGAGGATCCCTCCACAAATGCTCTCAACAGAAATCGAATGGTTTCACTTCTGCTGGAGAAATTAGGTCGCCATTTCAGGTCAAACTCTTCAACAAGATTCCTAGGTGCCTTGAACTCTACAAGAACTAAGCTCTCTTTGCGTACAAGCCTCTTCTCAGGGAGTTTTTCCTTTATTGACAAGTCATTGCCACCATAGTCCAGCTTCTACTCTCATTTCTAGCGTTGTGTTAAGGGTTCTGTCGTTATTGCGATATAAAACAATAAGAAAGCATCTTCTGGACTCGCCTTCTAAAGGGATGTTCTGTACTTGTCTTCTATAGTTCTATTCCAATTCTTCTAGAATACCGTTCCCAATATTCTGGAACTACTGCTCACAAATCATTTATCCCTTTCACAGCAACACCTCTACTACCCCCGAGGAATCCTGTTGTGGATAATCGACGAAATTCTAATGTTGCTCAAAGATGGAGAGTGGCATGAAATAAAGGAGATCAGAAACAGATCCCCGTTAAATGAACTCAGAATGGACGTGATCATAAGATTTCTTGAAGAATACAGCTTTGTGACCCTAGACGAAAAACGTCAAAAGGCAAAGCTTCATCCATTGATGATAAATTTCGTGGAGGAAGTGCAACGCCTCGGAGAAGAGGAACCCGTTACACCATAAGAGCCTTAAGTTTACGGTATACAGAAAGGAACTCATTCCCTTTTGCTGATGTTTTGAAGAAGACTTTTTCGTTGCTTCTACTTCGGGAGCTCGAGTTCAACAATCCCATATTTACAAGGAGCTTTAGGTAAACTGTGAGCTGCCTGTAGCTGAGATTGCATCTGTACATGATGTGTGTCTTAACCTTCGCTCTGGTCGTCACGTTCAAGATGCAGGCCATAATATCTATTTGGCTTCGTGTTCCTCGAAGAGCACCTAACCTTCCCTTGAGCTTGGCTCGAACCAAAAAAATACACCTAAAATGCGGGTTTGCCACACCACAATATTTGTTATGTATATATCTGACTATTTAAAACTTTGCGGAACACCTGCGCGCATCGATCTACTAAGATCATATATTCCCCGTGTAGAAATATGTTCCCTTTGAGAACACTCCTTTTTAACTTTCAATAGTTGTGTTATAGATGAATCTTATAGAACAACCCCCTAGTGATGATTATGTTAAGAAAAGACTGGGAAAACTGGATGAATCATGGAGGCAATCCACGCAAACGTAGAGACCGCCTACATATCATGGCAGAGATACTAAATGTAGCCAATGAAGGGGTCCTCAAAACCCAGATCATGTATAAAGCGAATCTTAGCTTCGCCCAACTGAACGACTACCTATCGCTCCTAGAAGAATTAAAGCTTCTAAAAACGGCCACAAATGATAAAAAGACCATTTACAAAACAACCAAAAAGGGAATAAGCTTCTTGGAAAACTATGAGAAGATTGTTCTCCTTTTGAAGAAAGACGAAGAAGACTGTGTCAGAACCCGTAGCCACTCAGCTTCTTGGTGAAAACAACCTCTCAACCAAGGCTTGGTTTCTGGCGTCTCCAGTTGAATCCGTGGATTACTGCTCTACAGAACTATCTTGGCGGTAACGCCATCGATTTTCACAATCTTCTCTTCGCCAGTCCTCACATTTCGAAACGTTATCTCATAGATAGGACTGTAGATCACCGCGTGTTCAGAGACTTGGAAGAGCTCCTTGCCAACTCGGCCCAAATCTGTAGGCCTTTTCACTATTCTTGATCTGATGATATCGACCCCTCTCTGAGGAGTGATCTTGACCCTTTCAGTCCTTTTCTGAAATTCCTTCAATAGTTTGTGTGGATGTTCCTCGCAAGGTGCAGAGGGTACTAGGTCCGGTTCGACTTCACGTCCCGCTGCGTCTATAATGAGGTAGGCCTTATCCTCGTAGAAAAGTCGTTCCTCCCCCTCGATTCTAATGACCTTGCGGGTTCCTCCAACATCTGTCAAAATCTCAGGCTTAACGGTTTCATTGAAGATTGTAACATCCCGAGCTTCGTCATCAACATCAACGGTGAAGACCCGTTTCTTATAGTAATCGACTCGATATTTTCCATCAACAACGACGTACGGTTCATAATACCTGTCAATAGAAACAACCCTTATCTCTTCAGGCCCCGGCTTCAAAAAGCCAACTTTTGTGAACAATCTGCTCTTCATCTTCTCTGCCGTGAGTTTTATGACGGCAGGATCGATTCGAGACTTGTAGACGATGGTTTTTCTTTTGGCTATTTTCTCTGGCACAGGTTTGGTTTGTGCCGACTCTGAAGTAGGCTTAGTCTCGGCCAATAGTGACACCTACATCATAGAGGAAAAGTCTCCACTGATTAATCATTTATGAATCTGGACTCAATATTCATTCTCTAATGACTGACCAACGCCAAGTTCCAGGTGTAGTAGAGGAATACATCTTCCATGAAATGCCACCATCACTTGCTGAAAGGTATCGAATATTCGTGTCTTAAGTAAAGAACCCCTGTACATTTGATATGAAATCTGGCTTCTCTAATGCTTCTCTCAATTGCCAATGCCTGATTATCTACGGAGTGGGCATAACTGATTTCTTGGTCTAAAATGTTATAGAGGTCAATTCTAGAATCATTCTTCATCCAGCATTACAATATTGCGGTTGAGGAATACAACATTTATCATCTCATCAAGAAGTAAAGCCTTGACTAGACAATAAAATAAACGGAGCAAAAGCCATATGACCTACTACATTGCAGAGATACGATTCAACAGGGAGAACGAGAGACGAAAGAGCGGGAGAAAGGTGAAAAGGCGAAATGTTATGCGCCTCCTCGGTTTACTTCTGACTTCAATTATTGTTTCTGTGGCATTCCTAGCGGTCCCAACGATACTTAGCTCCAAACAGTCTGATGCTATAGAATCTCTAGAGGAACTCTCTGAAGTCATTTCAGCCCTGCCGGATGACGCTTTCAAGCAAGCAAGAACCGCAGCTCCTCACAGAAGCTCTTTATGTAATAAGATCAAGGCCGTTGTCAACCAAATTGAAGCTGGCGCTTTCAACGGGGCGCTAAACAAGTTAAAAAACGATATGAAGAAATCCGTCATGGGCTGGCTAGATCCAGCGATCGCGGCGGACCTTATCGCGTTAATTGATGAGATTATCGAGATCATAGAGAGCATTACAGAGCCAACTCCCGACTTCCTTATAGAAGCCTCTCCAGATTCCCTAACTATCGAACAAGGTGGTGTAGGCATGTCAACCATAACCATCAAGTCGCTGTATGGTTTCAACCACTCAGTTGAGCTCGATGTCACATCGCCACCGATCAGTGGTATAACTGCTACTCTTGATCCACTACAGGCTACTCCACCACCAGATGGTTCAGTTAATTCTACACTAATCGTGGAGGTTGCTTTGACCGTGGTGTCTGCAACCTACACAATTACCGTGACCGGAACGAATGACTCACTGACACACTGCACGGACATATTGTTGGAGGTAACCCCGACTCTCCCAGTTCCCGTTTTCACTATTGACTCCTATCCAAGCTCTCTGGCCATTCACCAAGGAGGATCCAACTCATCAGTAATAACTATAACTTCTTTAGAAGGCTTCAGCCAACCAGTTAACCTAGCTATAACATCTCAGCCCATCACAGGTATAACCGTCACTCTCAACCCTTCGCAAGTTATTCCTCCTTCGAACAGTTATACGATTTCCGTTTTAACCATTGACGTTGCCTCCAATGTAACGATCGATTCTTACAGCATAACCGTACAGGGTGCCAGTGGGTCGTTGCAGCGCAGTGTGGAGATTCTGGTGGAGGTCACGGCACCTCCAGTTCCGCCAAATCCAGACTTCTCCCTATTTGCTTTTCCAACTTCTTTGACGATTCAGAGGGGGAGATCTGGTATATCAGCTATTGTTGTAGTGTCTTTGAAGGATTTCAACGAGCCAGTTGACTTAACAGTCACGTCAGAGCCGATTCCAAATGTTGCGGTAACTATCAGCCCTTCAAGGGCAACTCCGCCGCCTAATGATTTCGTCACAGCAACATTGATAATTGATGTTGACTTGACAGCCTCGCCTGGTGATTATGAAGTAACGGTTGTCGGAACTAGTGATGCTTTGGAGCATGGTGTTGACATCTCGCTCAAAATCACCGTCGAAGCCACTCCGCCAGAGATAGTCAGCGTGCATAGACTTCCTGAACAACCAAGCTACAATGACAGTGTAACCGTGTTTACTACTGTCACCGACGCTGATAGCGGCGTGAGAAGTGTACTTCTAAGCTACGCGGGTGATGACACCCCGAAAAACGTCACCATGGCTCCAGAGGACGAAGGTCTATACAAGGCGAGTATTCCAAGGTTCTCATTTGACGTCTTGGTCGAGTATCGCGTCTACGCTTCAGATAAAGTTGGCAACAAAGCTTCTTCTAACATCTATTCTTATGTTGTGGCTGATCCTTATCCCCCTCACATTGGTGTTCCTGCATGGTCACCTGAAGACCCTCAGGCCGAGGTGGAAGCAATTATCAATGTAACTGTAACCGAGCCGCCTGATGGCAGCGGAATCAGGAATGTCATCTTGTGGTATAACGTTACTGGAGAATGGCAATCTTTGGAAATGACCTCAGCAAACGCGAATTGGACTGCCACGATTCCAGGGCAAAGTGGCGATGCAACTGTCACGTTCTACGTAGAAGCGTATGACAACGCTGGAAACGGAGAGGTAACAACTTTGTACAGGTATAAGGTGAAGCCAGCTCCGTGGCCGTTGGCTTGGCTTGCCGGAATTGCTTTGGGGGTCGCAGCTTTGACTGGAGCAGCCATATATGCGCTCTACCGGAGAAGAAAGAAGAAACCGGCTAGAAACCACAAGAACCCTCCGAACAAACCCGTTATCTCCTTCTACGTTCCATCCAAAATCTTGATCAGCGGCGGCCATACCACTAGACGCAATGGATAACTCACAGGGTGTCTTGACTGCCACAATTGTCGCGGCATTTGTCTAATCCTATAGAAGACAAGTCCACAAATAGATAAATGTGGAGATCTTCTTTGAATTCTTGGTGGTATCATGAATAGGGAAGAGAAGGAGTTTCTCTACGAGCTCGCAATGCTGCAGAATCGCTACTTCCATCTGATTCAGGCGTCGACAATAATGTTATCCGTAGCCCTGTCTCTTGTCTCAGTTTCTGCTGTTGAAATCGTTTTGAACGAATTGGAGCTCCAAGAGTTCGGGCTATTTTTCTTTTCCAAGCTTGGAGTTGTAGTCTTTGTTGGTTTTGTGGTGATCATAGTTATTCTATATTATCGTGATAAAGAGAGGGATGAGTTGGTGAAGTTGGTTGCGGAGATAAAAAGAAAATACATATGGTGAGTGCAGAAGGCCTCAGAGTATTACCTACGCCACTTGGGTATCATCGCCTATCGGATTCACGCATGATTGTAACGCTTCATCAAGAGAGAAAGGAGAAGGCGTTCAAAATATGACAATTCATGCGTTTCCAAGGTCTTCGTCAGACCGATCTTTCAACCTCCACCCCTATAGTGTCGTAAGACACAAGATATATGGGCGAGCACCTATAAAAAGTTTGTTGGTTCAGTGGCGGTGTTTCAAGCTGGTTATCTGACCGCTAAGACGCCTTCGAAGATTTTTTCCTCCGAGACGCCGAGTTGTTTTGAGAGCCACGCTTTTAGCATCTTTGTGTTTTTGGGGAGTTCTCCATTGTAGGTGAGGACTTTGCCTTGTATTAGGGCGTCTGCTTGGAAGGTTTTTTCTGTCTCTTGGAAGGTGTAGGAGACTGTTTCGGGGTTTTTGGTTAGGGTTTTGAAATCCTCCCAGTTTCTGCATTTGACGATTACTGTAGGCCCTAGGGGTGCGTAAGTTGGAGTGGTTGGTCGCGCTGCTGTGGGAGCTGCTGGGGTTGCGGGGGCTGCTTCTTTCGGTGCGGAGAGGTATGTGATGAGGTTTGCGACTTCTGTTTGTATTGTTGTTAGGCGATCTTCTATTTTGTCGATTTTGTCTGAGATTTCTCCAGTTTCGCCGAGTTGTTCAGTTATTTTTGCGAGTTCTGTTATGAGGCGGTCGAGGTCTTTTTCGTGTTCCTTGAGAACGTTGATTATGAAGTCGATGGCTTCGAGGGCGTCGTTTCTCGTTGGTTTCTTTGACAATGCTGGTTGCTCCGCAGCGGTTTCCGTCTACTACTCTAGGGTTCTTCAAAGATAAACATAGTGCATTGTGAAACAGTATCTTTGGGCAAAGGTGCGTATTCATAGTTGGAATATAAACATGGGAGAATTAGCCTTGGTATAGAGGACTAGAAGAAGAGGAGGAGTGGATTGGTGTGGGTGTTCATTGAAAAAACTGAAGTGAGGTTCACCCTTCACTTCAGAAGAAACTCAATTCGCGCAATCAAAGAAGACATAGAGCAAGCTGAGACACGCAATACACAAGAAACACGAAAACCGCGGAAACTGAATCCTGGATTCATATTTCCAGTTCACAAGTTAGTTAAATGCAACCAGCGAAACTACGTCTTCAGAATAAGATGGAGACCAAAAAAATGGAAACAATCCTAGCTCCACAGGAGCGAAAACAACTTCAAAAGAAGATGCTTGAAACCTTCAAAGATGAGATGAAAAGCCTCTCAAGAGACCTCCAACAAACATTGGCAGATGATCTAGTCACCGCGTTCCAGAACCGCCTAATAGTATTCCTACGCATACAGTCAAAACAAGCCTATTAGCCAAAATCAAGACAAAACAACACATAGCTAGAATCCATAAATAATAAATATAAAGTGAACGAAAAACCACTCAAGGTGACAAGAGAGGGCCCCTAACATGCGCAGGTCCAAGCTCGAAATGTATGTCGATATTTTGAAGGTCTTAGCCCACCGAGGACCCCTAAAACTAACTCACATCATGTACAAGGCAAACGTTAACTGCAGCGTCTTAAAACAATACCTCGACTTCCTAATTGAACAACAACTAGTCGAGGAAAAGACAGTCGGGAAAAAGCGAATAGTCTACGCCATTACTGATAGAGGCCTAACCGTCCTCAAATACTTCAGAGAACTAAAGACAATGCTTCCAGTCACAGAAGAAGGCGGGCTCAAAATCCCACCATCTCTTTACTAAACAAGACTAACCACCAAGACATTTTTTTACATCAGCCTTTTTGACAAGATCTCATCAGCCCACCGAAAGGGACGTCTAATTCTTCCACACGCTGAATAATGTGTCGTAAGACTTAATAGATACCTCGTCTCTTACTTCTGTAGTTGCGTCAAACAATTCGAGGATATGCGCCGTGACTATGTATAAGAGTTTACAGAAAGAACCCACGAGAATACTGCAAAAGATAAAAGAAAGTCTAGATCGCCTCAACGAGAAGATGGATGTGATGATTGAGATTCAAAGGCACAGCCGGAAAGAGGCGCAGATTATACCGGACGGCGCCTTAGATGTGATGACGTTGTTGTCTCTGCCTGATCATCTAAGAAAAACGGCTGTCACACTTTGTAAGCTTGGAGAAGCAACTGCTGACCATATCGCAAAGCAGACCAAAAGAGCGAGAGCTGTAGAAAGCGGTTACTTGAACCAGTTGGTGTTGATGGGTTACTTAAAGAAGGAAAGGAGGGGACGCAAAGCCTATTTCTACGCTGAAAAACAGGCTTAATGGGTGTCTATCATGGGAAAGATTATAGCTCTTCACTCCTACAAAGGCGGAACGGGAAAGACGCTAATATCGGTTAATCTGGCCGCAACCTATGCCAAGAAAGGAAGAGATGTTTGTTTATTCGACCTAGATTTCCGCGCCCCGAGCCTTCACGCCGTGTTCAACACCAATGGTGCTGGCCACTGGTTAAATGATTATCTAAGCGGCCTTTGTGATATCGAGAAGGTTTTGATTGATCTCACCCCAAAGCATGCTGGTGAAGGCAAGTTTTTGGTTGGTCTCGCAAATCCTGCCACTGAAGCCATTCGAGAGATTTCCGCGAAGGATAGAAAGTGGGAAATGAGGGCTCTAGGGAGACTCTTGTCGCTGAAGAACTCACTCCTAAATGACCTACATATGGACTACATCATCCTTGACACAAGCCCGGGGCTTCAGTACTCATCCATAAACGCCATAGTGAGTGCAGACACAGTCTTAGTAATAACAGGCATCGACAGATCTGATGTAGAAGGAACTCAAAGAATGGTACATGAGCTCTACGATCTTTTTGAGAAGAAAACCGCAATCATAATGAACAAGGTGCCCTGTGAAATACATCCCTCCAAGAATGAGAAAGCCGTTCTTCGAGATCAATTTAACATCAAACATAACATGCCCATAATGGAAGTCATTTCCTGCTCGTGCGACATACTGAAAGCTGGTGGGACACACATATTCGTCGAGGAAAAGCCCGAGCATCCATTCTCAAAGACTCTGGAGAAGATATCCTCAAAGATAGAACGCTTCTGAACCTCAACGTTTTACTTTGCTTACAAAGTATGATTCTTCTCTTCCTAGTGTTCATGCGCGCACAGAATTGATGAGGATTGTTGGCAATCGATATTTTGGATTCATAAAGTTTTTCCCATTCGGAAATCCTAATTTTGATGGTGTTAGAGCCCATGAGCAAAAAGAAACTTCACTACGGGGTACGCTTAAGCGTAGACCAGCTGAAATATCTAAAGAACGTCCAGAAGCCTTCAGAGTGGATTAGAAAAGCGATCGATGAAAAGCGCAAGCGCGAAGAAAAGAAGAGAATTAAATCTAGATGACATCTATTTCCCAACGTGCTGTAACTAATCAGTAGGATTACTACAAACTTGTATCACTATACTAGGGTTAGGCTCTAGTTCTCAGTGTTTTCTTCTGAATATCTTTCCCTAGCCTTCTTGGCCTTCTCTACATACTTTCTGAGCCGCCTGAGCTCAAGCTTCTTTTCAAGCAAGGTTTCTGGAGCGTACATCAGAGGCAAGACTGCTAAAAACAAGAGAAAGCTGGCCAATGAGAAAGTGGCATACTCTGGAATTCGCAGGATATAGGGGGCTGCTGCTATTTTTATGAGATCAGTGATAAAGAAGGGGATGCTTCCGATCATGTAGACGGTTTCCACCAGACCCGTTGGGGCTAAGTCGCCCCAAATTATTAGAACAAAAGCTACCATGAATAGTCCCCAAGCAACGCCGTCAACAGCGGCGTAGAAATACCAAGAAATGGGGGCCCATGGAAAAAGGCCTATTAGGGCGTAGGAAATACCCATTGAGATGAATCCATAAATCACAATACGTTTTCTTCCTATCCAGTCACATAGTAGACCGCCCACAAATGCTGAAGCGCCAGAGATAAACGGCGCCGTTGTAACTATTAAGCCAGTGAATCCCTCTCCAAAGAAATTTCGCAGAACGGGCTCATTTAAGCGATCAATAAAACAGAACATACTCCAGGCAATCAAATAAAGGACGAAAGCTCTATTCTTGAATAGCGATCTAAACGGTGCTTTGTGTTTTTCTTTTGAAGAAGCTGGTTCGCTTGGTCTTAACAAGAAAAATGCGATGATTCCTAATCCTCTCCACAATGTTAAGCCAATCGAGCCCATAACCAGATCGAGCATTCCAAAAGACACGTAGAAGAGGGGTGCACTTACATTCGTGAAAAAGAGGATTATTCCGCCTCCGCTTCCACGAGCTTCCATTGATGTATGTTCAGCAAAGTAGGCTAGACTAGAGGGGATACCAATTCCAAACGTCAATCCTAGGAAAAGGCAAACGCCTAGAACTTGGGCGAAAGAAGTGTTTAACAGAGCGGGCAACAGTGAAGCAATCACTCCGAGACCCATCCAGTAATAGATAACGTGATCTCTGCTGTATCCACGCGATAGAAAAGAACCAGCAATGCTAGAACCAATTGTCGAAACGTAAAAAGCCGTAAGCAAGCCTAGATTCTCTACTTCTGTCGCCTGCATGTTGTTGCTCAGTACATCCACTATTCCGAGTGCTACATACCACCACACCAATGTATTTAGTAAGAGGAAAAAAACCCTGAAGTAACCTTTTTTAGTAGTTTGGGATTCAGGGAGAATAGAATTTTCAGATATTTTTGTGTTGCTCAATCTTGTCGGAATTAATTAAAGGTCAATGAACTAAAAACTTTCGTCAAAGTGTAGAAGTGTACAACAAGATTTTTAAGTACATATGTTGAACACTAATACACTTAACTAGAGGTTGAATAACTATGAACGCCAAACGTTTAAGAAAGCTGATCTTGCGGCCAGTAAGATTCTGGAACTGGCGCTAGGCGAGAAATCAGCCTCTCTATTCATACGGCAGACGGATTGATCGTACGACTAGTAGTAGGTTTTCCCGCTGATTTCTTAAGTTCCTTATACTTCTGCTCGCGTTTTCTATTAGCTTTTCCATATATTCTCCATGTTGACGAATTCCCTTCGCCTTGTAAGTGAGGTTAAAGATTCTTTCTGCTTCGTTTTTCGGTAATTCTTCTTTTGAGAGAAGATCTTTTAGTTCTGACTTCGATTTCGAGGCTTGTAGGGCGTAGAGTATGGGAAGCGGAAGGTGCTCCTTTCTAATTCTATGTGAAAGCTCGTCAAGGTCGGCGGTGTCCACCAAATCATCCCTAAGTATCAAAAGTTCTCCCAGCAGTCTACCGTAAACGCCTAGCGCCTCAACCTCACTCTTTGATCCACCGCCAAGAATTGCGCCTACTCTAGTATAAGATTCTACATCCGCAGCTTTCTTCCTCACCACCGAAAGGTATTGCTCAGGAGTCAAGTCTATCTTTCCTCGAAATTGAAGCTCCAGGGCTTCCGCGTCGCCAAGCTCGAAGAACGCATCTTTAATTGTGTCAATAACCGAACGTACAGAAGGTAAAACCTTTTTTCTATACACCTTAGCTAGTAACGCAAAGCCTCTGAAAAGAAGGGCGTCACCAACAAGTAACGCCATATCTTTTCCAAATTTGCCCAAGACTGTTGACCGATTTCTTTTCTTTTCTGACTGATCGATAATGTCATCATGTATGTCGATTCCTCCGCTTATCAGTATCATGGGAACCGCTATGGGAGTTGTTATGTCAGGATCTCCTCCAACAGCTTCACATGCCATGGAAAGTAGAGCCGGTCTGGCCAAGTCATGCCAATACTCAATCATGAAATAGTGGAGTGCTTCACGAATTTCTTTGCACTCAATTCTCTCCTGCAAAATCGTTTTTCTGGCGATTCCAAGGGCCTTTCTTCCTCTTTTTTCTATGATCTCTTGCATTTGTTTCGTTATTTTCTCAGAGATATTTCCACGTTTTTCTTGAATACGTTTCATCCTTCTGTTTCTCCAACTTTGATGTCTATCTTCTGTAGTTGCTCTTTTAGAGAGGCGTAGTAGGATTCGATGAGTTGTATTCCTTTTGAGGTGATCTCGTACACTTTTCTCATTCTTCCTCTCTCGGTTTGCTTCTTGCTTCTGAGGAAACCTTTTGCTTCCAGTAGATTGAGAAGGGGGTATAAAGCGCCGTGCCTAATTTTTATCCCAAACAACGTTTCCATTCTCTTCATAATCTTGTATCCCCACATAGGTTCGGTTTGGATTAGCCTGAGTATATGTACGTCGAGAAGATTTCTGACTATGCGTTGAACAATTTCCTCTTTGAGAGTTTGGGTCAAGTTTTCACTTTCCACTCGCATTCTATCTTTTGTTTTTCGGTAAAAGATTTTACTTTTCAGCTTGATTTCTTGAAGGTTCTGTATGTTTGGATATGCTTTGTTATGTTTGGGCTACGCGCGAACCTTTATATCGGATGCCGTGTATATAGAGTCTTGATATGTCCGAAACTGGACATATTGTATACGCGTAAAACGTGAGAACTGTTCGACATATGTACGCTTGAGGTGTGATGGTATGGGGCAAGAGAAGCTTCGTGAGATTCAGGTCAAGCTCATGAGAGGCTTGCTAGAT
>CAYGAE010000046.1:4575-12353 GCA_964347855.1 uncultured Candidatus Bathyarchaeia archaeon | reverse complement strand
GCCCTATCAGTTGCCGCAATGAGAGCTACCCTAGAGCACGTAATCACCAAAGAGGCCTTCGAACGAATGATCCCACTAGCTAACCACCTTGCCAAAGGCATTGAAGAGATAATCAAAACCAAAAACTTACCATGGCATGTAGTGCGCCTAGGAGCAAGAGTAGAGTACGGCTTTGGTGCAACCCCACCGAAGAACGGCAGAGAATCTGAGGACATAGAAGATCCAGAGTTGGACAAGCTGATTCACCTCTACGCAATGAACCGTGGCATTCTATTGACGCCGTTCCACAATATGATGTTGATCTCGCCATACATCACTGCGAAGGACGTGGATCTCCATACAAACGTCTTCCGCGAGTGCGCAGAAGAACTTGCCACAACTTCATGTTAGCGCGCGCCAAAACTGGTCTCATTCTGGAAATTCCTGATTTAGAAACTCTTCCTTCAGAAACCTACTAAGTTCTTCCAACTCCTCCCGGAAGAGCACAATCTCATCTGGAGCAGCCGCGCGTCTATCTTTGCCCCGATTTATCCTATAAAGGATGTCGGCCTTCTCTCCTGTACCTATCTTTTCGATTTTAACCTCTAAGGCATCACCTATCTTGCTTTTGATTTCAAATGTCTTGCTTCTTATTGGCATGCCCATTTCAAACACCAACTCACTACAGCATAAAGGATTTTAAGCTCTTTATGATGTTTTTCCTACTCACCAGACCAAATGCGATAGGATGCCGATATGCTCTGGCATACTGGCTGGTCTGTGTTTGTACGAGGTGAGACACAAAATGAATCCTTACGAAAGGTTAATGACCGTCTTAAACGGCGGAAAACGAGACGTCGATCGACTTCCAATCTGGTGTTCAACCCGAACGGTTACCTTGGATGCCATGAAGATCTTTGGCGCATACTGGCCCCAAGCTCATCGAGACCCCGAGAAAATGGCTAAACTGGCAGCCGGTGTTTATGAGCTCACCGGCAACGAGAACGTATCTGTCCCTTTTGACATGACATTGGAAGCGGAGGCTCTGGGCGCACCTTGCGAGTATTTCGAGGGGAAAATCAAGTGGATATCGGTTAAAAAATTCATTGCCACGGACATCTACGAGATGGATATCCCCGAGGATCCCAATGAATTCGTCCATCGAGGAAGGATCCCAGTCTCAGTTAAGGCAATTAAACAATTGAAGAAGAAATATGGAGGCCGTGTTCCTGTAGTGGGCATTGTCAATGGCCCCTTCACTAGCATCGGAAGTTACGTGATAAGTCCCGTTGAGTTCCACAAATACATGATAAAAGAGCCTGATAGAATTCACCGGATCTACAAGACGCTTAGCCCACACTATGCCGCGGTGGCAAATGCATTCAAGGAGGCGGGGGCTGACGTGATAGTTTTCACGGAAGAGGGAGCTTCCCTCAACAACATCTCGCCGAAACACTTCGGCGAGTTTGTCAAGCCCCACCTCACCGAGTTAATAGGCATGACCGAGCCGCCTCGAGTGCTCCACATATGCGGGAGCTTGATAAGTAAAACGCTTGAAATCATTACTTCGGCAATCGATTGTGGGGCGGAAGCTATCACAATCGATGAACGAACATCAATGTCCGAGGCAAGAAAGATCACCGATGAACATAGGCCGGATTATGTGATAGGCGGAAACATTGACCCCTACACTGTCATACACGGGGCACCCCCCGAAGTTATTAGAGATAGAGTCAAAACAGTCATTGAGCAGGGGACTGACATGGTCTGCCCTGGTTGCGACTACTGGATGGAAACACCCACAGAACACATAAGGGCATTTGTGGATGCCGCCGTCAAATATGGCCAGACCGCAAAAGAGAAAAATAGGGATACGTCTATCACTTGAAAGATTCAGACAGCGCGCGCAGAAGGGATAGGATTGAGCAAGAACGAGGAAATCTTCAAAAAACTCAGACAAACCGTGATTTTGGGTGAAACCGCAGAGTGCGCAAAAGTAACTCAAGAGGCCATCGACGCAGGGATTGACCCCATGAAGGTACTCACAGAAGGAATGTCCAAGGCCATGGAGGTGGTCGGCGAGAAATTCGAGAACAAGGAATACTTCCTCCCCGAGATGCTTCTATCAGCCGAAGCGATGTACGCAGGATTAGAGCTTCTTCTTCCCCTTTTGAAGGCAGATGAGACCGAAGTAAAGGAGAAGATCGTGCTAGGCGTCGTGGAGGGAGACATACACGACATAGGGAAGAACATCGTAAAGGCAATGCTTACATCGGCGGGCTATGAAGTAATCGATCTCGGCGTAGACGTACCAGCCTCCGAGTTCGTCAAAAAAGCCTCCGAGGAAGAAGTCGGCGTCATAGCAATGTCAACCATGATGACCCCCACCCTCATGTCCATAAAAGACGTCGAGGAACAACTTGCGAAAAAGGGACTGAAAGGAAAGGTCAAGACGATCATAGGGGGCGGCACAGTCACCGAGCAGTGGAGATCAAAGATAGGCTCCGATGCTTTCGGCAAAGACGCAACTGATGCCGTAGACAAAGTCAAGCTGCTGATTGAAGAAATCAAGACTGCAGTCAAACTGATGCAAAAGAAGAGAAAAGAGAGCAAGCCAAAGAAGTAGGAAATAGGACTGGCGAACGACGATGACTCTGCGAGAGGAAGTCGAGAGACCTGGACAAGTAAAGATTGTGTTTTTCCCCTACGGCATCAGAGAATGGTTCAAAAAAGGCGTAAGTATATTTGATGCTGCCAAGACGCTAGGCATCGACCTATCTTCCCTCTGTGCCGGGAAAGGCACTTGCGGAAAATGCAAGATCAGAATCGAAGAGGGAATGGCAGGGCTGAACCCTCTCACCGAACAAGAGCTAAAGCACATCACTGGGGAGGAGATTGAGGCGGGCTATAGGCTTGCATGCCAAGCCATACCAACTACCACCGTTTCAGTCTATGTTCCTGAGAGAAGTAGGATAGGAAAACAAAGGCTACAGACAGCAGGTCTCGAAGTTCCAGTGAGGCAACTCAATCCGCTTGTTAAGAAGTATTTTGTGAAGATGCCAAAGCCAACACTTCTTGACTGTCGGTCAGATGAAGATAGGCTTCTGGCCACGTTGAATGCTGAGCACGGCATCCCCACCGATTTGGACCTCGACTTCGAAGTAGGTGTAGATCTTGCCAGCAAATTGAGAGACACAGAATGGGCAGTCACCGCGGTCAATTGGAAGAACCAGATTATAGAAATTGAGCCTGAAAACACCAGGGACAGATGTTTTGGTTTCGCCGTCGACATCGGAACGACAAAGTTAGCAGGCTTTCTGATGGACCTAAACACCGGAAAGGTCGCTGCTGTTGCTGCTAGGATGAACCCTCAGATTCCACTGGGCGAAGAAGTGATGTCAAGGATCACCCATCAGATGCTTGACGGCCAAAAAGGCGTCAAAGAACTCCAGACAGCTGTAGTGTCTGGAATCAACGAGATGATCGAAGAGTGCTGCAAAAAAGCCAACGTAAAGACTAATGAGATCTACGAGCTTTGCTTTGTCGGCAACACGGCAATGCAGCTTTGTTTTCTCGGCATTTATGGTCGATACGTCGCTTTTGCGCCTTACCCACCTGTGATACGGCGAGGGGTCAACATCAGGGCCAGCAGAATAGGATTGACCTCCCATCCAAGGGCGAACGCCTATTTCGCTCCGATTATCGGAGGTTTCGTAGGAGCAGACAACGTAGCGGTCATACTAGCCACCAGGATGCTGGAATCAGATGAGATATGCATGGCCCTCGACATAGGAACAAACACAGAGATCGATTTAGGCAACAAGAACCTAGTGCTGGTTGACTCGTGCGCATCTGGACCGGCATTTGAAGGCATGCAAATCAAACATGGAATGAGAGCAGCAACCGGGGCCATAGAGAGAGTAAGCATTGATCCCGAAACACTGGAGGTTAACATTCGAACTATAGAAGATAAGCCACCAGTTGGCCTATGTGGCTCAGCCTTGGTAGACGTTCCGGCTGAGCTTCTCAAAGCTGGTTTGATAGATCTGACAGGCAAATTCGTCGCCGAAATGGCTAAGGAGACGAACCGCTTAAGAAGAGGACCCAAGGGAATCTGGGAGTTTGTACTTGTGCCACAGCCCGAAACAGGTACAGACACTGACATCATAATAACCCAAGGCGACATAAGAGAACTTCAAAAAGCAAAAGCTGCGATGCGGACTGGCGCAGAAATTCTGATGAAGCGACTAGGCGAGGAAAGAAAGGATACTATTACCGAGGACAACATAAGCAAATTGTTCATGGCCGGGGCCTTCGGCAATTACATAGATCCTGAGAACGCTAGGACAATCGGCATGTACCCAGAGGTACCGTTGGATAGAGTGGAGTTTGTCGGGAACATCGCCGGCACGGGCGCTAGATTATGTCTGATCTCCAAAGAGGAGCGGGAATACGCCGAAAAGATAGCGACAACCGCGAAATATCATGAGCTGGCCGCGGACAAAGATTTCCACAAAGAGTATATTGACGCTCTATACCTCCCTCACAAGAACTTGGGCAGGTATCCAGATACGGTGGATCTGCTAAAAAGGCTTGGCCGCATAAAATGAATGCGGGAAGGCGAGTGTACGCGTAAGCAACCATTGGGAAAACAAAGAAAATCTCCCATGGTAACGACTGCGCGGGCAGGACATGACTCCGCTATGCTTAATTGCGGTAACCAGTTTCATTGAGAGAGGCAACCTATTCACGACAGGCACCCAAAGAGCGCCAACGCGAACCAAGGGATGAAAAATCGTGGAAGACAAGGAAAAAAAGGACAAAGCTGCGAACAGAATTGACTTCAATATCTTGGATCTTCTCGGCGATTGTCAGGAGATAGAACTTGAAGATGTAGACATAGACGTAGCGGAGTTAGGAATCGTATTGCCGCCGACTGCCATGACAACTGCCCCATTAGAGCCTGTTGCAGAACCATCGAAGCTTAAACCAACAAAGATTCTGGACGCTGAATTTACTCCTCCCAACATGGAATACCCAGGGCAAATCGTGGAAGTGCAGCTCGGAGCCACAAAAGGTGAAGGAGGAACCCGCGGAAAGTCCCTCGTTATAGGCGGCGAGAAATCTCTCGCCTTTTTCCTGCGCGCCCCAAGTCCCTCATCACATCCTCCTGTAGTTGCGTGTGACGTCTTTGATATGAAAATACCCCTGCCGAAGGCGATAAAAATGCATGTAAAGGACGTCATGGAGGACCCTCCAGCGTGGGCTAGACGCTGTGTCGAAAAGTTTGACGCGGAGATGATCACGCTACAACTAACCAGCATCGATCCAAAACTGAAGGATACCCCTCCGAAAGAAGCAGCGAAAACAGTTGAAGAAGTTCTGCAGGCAGTGGATGTTCCACTCGCTGTTGGAGGCTGTGGAGATCCCATAAAAGACTTGGCTGTTTTCGAAAAAGTTGCTGAGGTAGCCGAAGGCGAACGGTTACTGATCAGTTCGGTAAGCCCCTGGATGGACACCAAACGAGCAGCAGAGGTCATCAAAGAATATGGCCACGTTGCACTTGCACTGTCGGGTATGGACATGAACGAAGCCAGGGAGCTGAACCGCACACTCTATGGTGTCCTCCCGAGAGAGCAAATAGTAATGGACACTTCAACGGCTTCTCTGGGCTCCGGGTTAGAATTCACATATACGCTGATGGTGCGGATCCGCTTGGCTGCGCTGATGGGCGATCATGAACTACAGCATCCAATATCATCCGGGACAACGAACGCCTGGTTTGCCAGAGAGTCCTGGAAGAAGATGGCTCCCCAGTGGGAACCCCGCGAACTCCGAGGGCCATTATGGGAAACAGTCACTGCGCTAACCGGTCTTTTGGCGGGCGTGGACTACTTCATGATGATGCACCCTCTAGCCATAAAATCGGTTAAGGATGTCATCCAGAAGTTAGCAGGACAAGGCATCGTCACACCTGAGAATATTGCTGACTGGATTTCCATGAAGATCTGAAAAGTGAACTGAACTTGGTCAAGAGAAGAATCAGGAAGAAAAGCAAAAGAGCGATTCCAGATCCAATCAGCGTGTACAGTCTGCTTCCAGGAACGAACTGTAGACAGTGTGGGGAAAAGAATTGCATGGCGTTCGCCGCAAAACTAGTTAACAGAGAGGCTTCAATTCAGGAGTGCCCTCCACTTCTTGATAAGGAATACCAAGACCAGTACGAAAAACTCCATAAACTGCTTAAACCGCCAGTCAAGGAAATCACCATCGGCACGGGCAAGAACCGTGTAAAAATCGGAGGCGAATTCGTGATGTATCGCCACGAACTTGCCTACATTAACCCAACAGCAATTGCAATCGACGTCACAGATGAGTTACCTTACGACGAGCTTCAGAAGCGGCTCAAAGAAGTCAACGATTGCAAATATACTTATCTTGATCAAGAACTAAAACTCGATCTAGTGGCGGTTCGATCCACGTCAGATGATTCTGCGAAATTCAGAAGGTCAGTGGAAAAAGTAGCCGAAAACACAACCCTGCCGCTTATTCTCTGCTCATTCAACCCAAGCGTAATCAAAGCCGGCTTAACATCTATCCCCGAGAAAAGACCCCTCATCTACGCTGCAACAAAGGACAATTGGAGAGATATGGCCGAGTTGGCGCTGAAGTATAAATGTCCCCTAACCGCTTTCGTCCCGGATAATCTCAAACTACTCCGGTCTCTCGTGAAGACTTTGATCGAGTATGGTGTGCAGGACATTGTTCTGGACCCTGGTACCCTTCCAAATGTGGGCCTTCTGGACACAGTCACTAAATTCACTACGCTCCGCTGGATGGCTTGTAGAGAGGGTGACGAACTTCTCGGCTTTCCAGTAATCGGCACCCCTATCGTGGTCTGGGCAAAACAGGAGACAGGGCGTCCGTCAGAGGCCACAAAGTGGCGGGAGGCTTATGTCGCCTCCATACTAATCACTCAATACGCTGACCTCCTAATAATGCAAACAACAGATGGGTGGGCGATGCTGCCTGTGATGATACTTCGTGAAAACCTGTACACTGACCCGAGGAAACCAACAGGGGTTGAGCCTGGCCTCCGAATCTTTGGAGACCCTGATGAAAACTCACCGGTGCTGTTTACGACGAACTTCACCCTCACATACTTCACGGTATCATCCGACATTCAATCTTCCGATGTCAGCAAGAATTGTTACCTGTTAGTGGTCGATACCCAAGGAATAGGCGTTCAAAGCGCAGCGGCACGTGCGAGTAAAGCCAAGGGCGGACTAACCGCCGACACGATAGCAAAAGCTCTAAAAGAGTCTGGCGTGGAGGAAAGAGTGAAGCATAGGACACTGATTATACCCGGTATGGTGGCCAGCATGAGTCCTGAGATTGAGAAACTAACAGGATGGAAGGTTCTAGTTGGCCCTTCCGCGTCTGCAGAAATACCTGAGTTTCTACGAGAGCACTGGTATAAAAAGAAGAATTCTTAAGAAGTACTTTGGGCTGTCCTGCAATATCAACTCTGGCCGCCCTTGCGAAGACCAAGATATCTACCCAAAGTACGCAATTGCCTGTGCCCGTGATTTTGCTCGCTCTACCGCTTTTTTAGAGTTCACGTTACGTAGAAGTGTTAGGACCTCACCAGCGTTACCAAACTTCTCAATTTTCCCATCTGGTCGTTTTCTGCTCACCTGAATGCAATCGTCGATGAGACAAACTCCAACGCAACCCACGCAGAAAATGCAGAGCTCCTTGGCGATGCCAACCTCTCCCTCCCTCCAATAGAGAGCATG
>CAYGAE010000046.1:0-4475 GCA_964347855.1 uncultured Candidatus Bathyarchaeia archaeon | reverse complement strand
CGCGCACGCGCATGAAGCATTATAAGTCGCTGAGCGTGCAATATGCCATCATCAAAGTTGGTTGCGCGCGCGTATAAAATATAGAACTAAATGAGATGCGTGGGGTAGATCTAATGAAAGAAGCGCTTATAGACAAGCTAAAGAATGCTGTCGCAAGCTACGATGTTGTAGGCGCAGTTAAACTAGCTTCAAGGGTCCTTGAGGCTGGTGTGGATCCAGTCAAGGCTATCGAAGAGGGGCTTGCCCAGGGAGTCAGGATCGTTGGCGATCGATTCGGAGCTCGAGAGGCCTTTATAACAGAGCTCATGGCAGCAGCGCAGGCTATGAAACAAGCTATGACTGTTTTGGAGCCTGCAATACACAAAAGATCAGAAGCTCGAAGAAAAGTTAGAGGAAAGATTATCATCGGCACTATTGAGGGAGATATCCATGATATAGGGAAGACAATTGTAAGTATCATGCTTACCGTGGAAGGTTTTGAAGTCGTCGACCTCGGTAATGATGTCCCCGTGAATAAGTTCGTCGAAAAAACAAGAGAAGTCAAGCCTGCCATTATTGGAATGTCTGCCTTGATGCCAACCACCATGCTCAAGATGGTGGATGTCCTAAAAGCCCTTGAGGAAGAAGGACTCAGGAAAGAAGTTAAAGTAATCGTGGGTGGAGCCCCAACATCAAAAGAATGGGCTCAAGAAATAGGCGCCGATGCCTACGGCAGCGACGCCGTGGAAGCCGTAAAGGTCACAAAGAAGCTAATCTACGAGGCTTCGTAGATCTCAACAGCTGTATTCATATCAAAGACTTCACTGGTACACGTTCCGCGCTTGAGTAGAGGTGGACACTCTATAATTGTGTGAACCCCCTACAGAAGCGAGTGGAGCGTGAGCAAGGGTGGGATCTATCCAGCAATTTGTTTCTTGGTAATCCTTTCAATCGTGCCCATTCCCATTTCGTCTAGCTTTTGCAGAAAGGGTTCAGGCTCTAGGCATTCCGGAACGATAACTCCTCTGTTTCGGATTTCTCCTGTGGCAAGCATTTTCGCAGTTGCTACTGCAGGGATTGGAACAAACCCATTTGTAGTGCCATATCGTCGCAACCATACGCGCATGTCGGCTATTGATGTGTTTAGATAGACATATTCTTCCACTTTTTTGCCAGCCTTTTCTCCTAGTACTTGCGCAACGATACAGGAAAACACGTCTCTGCCGCTCAGCTTCTGAATTTCAGGGGATTGATTCATTTCTTCAATCTGCTCTATTGCTGGTTTTATCAACCTGAGCACAACATCTAAAGGCTTCACTTTCACTTCTCCAACTTTTATCGGTTCTGTGCCAGCGAGCCCCAATTTTATCAGAATTCCTGCTACGATGTCAGGGGACATTTTGATGTCAACGTATTTCACACCTTTACCTATGAAGTATGGCAGTGTCACGACTTCTTCATGTTCTACCCAGCAAACTGCCTGTGGCCCCATCGGCGCTGGAAATGCATGTGTCTCAATGCCGCTGAAAGGTGGGTATGTCTTGTATTCTCCGTTCTCATACACTATTGGGTCTGCAGCCCATTCTAATAACGCGGTTTCAACCGACCACCCAGGCGACCATGTGGGAATTATCTTCTCTTCCTTTGTTGGCCACCACCATGCTGATTTTATATGAATCTCGTTAACTTTGTCAAGACAGTCTGCAGCGAATCTGGCGAGTACGTTGGTGACTCCAGGGGTTATGCCTTGATGCTTCACAGCGGTTAGGCCTGCACTTTTCCATTTGTCGCTGGTTTGAAGTTGTTGCGAGAATTTCTCCTGCATAGGCCAGTCTTCAGCGAAATCGATGTAATTTGCTCCACACTTCAACGCCGAATGAAATATGTATTCGTTATACTGAGTCAGAGTGGCGTTTACTACTATATCAACTCCATTCAGTACTCTGGTGAGATCATCGAATTTGCTCGCGTCCACGCGCTCAATCTGGAGCATACTACTGTTGATCTTCTCTGCAACGCGTCTCAGAAGTTGTACATTTATATCCGCTAAGACAACTTCGCTAAATTCGGATTCCTCGGCAAGAATCTTGGCTATTACTGACCCTTGGGCTCCGGCTCCGATCACACAAACCTTCATAATATTGTCACCCTTGAGACATTGTCGGCATGAAACTCTGCCACTTACGTGAGCGATTGCTCGTGCCCTACTTCTTTCTAGCAAATATTTAAGTCGTTAGAGCAGGTGTTTCAAAGATATAGGTGAAAAAGTATTGAGGATTCTGGTCGTTGGAGCTGGCGGTCAAGGTGCTCCTTGTGCATCTATACTATCTAGAGACTCTGAAGTATCTGACATCGTCTTGGCTGACATAGATTTGGAGTTGGCCGAGAAGGTTGCTAGAAAGATAGGAAGCGACAAAATAATCGCTAAGCGCGTTGATGCCGGAAATCTTAAGGATTTGCTGAAGGCCGCTGATGGTGCGGATGGAGTCATTAATCTGACTTTGCCCCGGTTCAACTTGAACTTAATGGAGGCCGCGTTGAAGAGCGGAGCACACTACGTAGATAGCGCCCTTGGCCCTGTAGTGTGGCGTCAATTGGTTGAGAAAAAACCATTAGAGTTCGATGAGGACTTCAGAAGAGCTGGGTTGACAGCCATCATTGGTTGTGGTGGAACCCCCGGAGTCAGTAATGTACTAATCAGATACGCGTGTGACAAGCTCGATAGCGTGGATAGAATAAGATGCCTACTTGGGAGAAAGCGCTTGAAGAAATCTGGGGAAGCAGTGGAGGCTTGGGATCCTGGTTGGTGCCCCGATGTCGCAATTGATGACTATGCTGAAGAGCCTGTTGTCTTTGAGAATGGGGAATACAAGCTCTTTCCCCCCTTTAGCGGGGTGGAAGAGTACAAATTCCCAGATCCAGTAGGGCCGCTCTTAGTCTCTTTGCATGTGCATGAGGAAGCAGTAACTCTTCCTCGCTTCATAGGAAAAGATGTCAGGTATGTGGAATTCAAGTATCCACTGGACACAGTAGCAGGGGCTTTGGTGAAACTCGGCTTCGCAAGATATGACCCTATAGAGGTGAAAGGCGTAAAAGTCGCCCCACGCGACGTATTGTTGAGTCTAGTACGCCGCCCAGTGGAAGGCTTTCTCACCGAAGACGAGAACACAGTTGCCAACCCAGACGAGTCCATCGCGCTTATTGTGATGGAGATAGAGGGAGAAAAGGCTGGACATAAGGTAAGACATACACTAACTCAGAAAGTCTATGGACTTGGTGCAGATGAGAAGCTTAACATGTTTAGGACATTGGGCACAGCGAGGATCTTCGTTGCCGCCCCAGCAATCGTGGCAGCTAAGATGAGCATAAAAGGAGACGCTGAGAAGGGAGTAATCGCACCTGAGCGCCTTGATCCCATCAAGTTTCTCAAGATGATGGCAGACATAGGGGCACCTGTGAAGTTCCAAGAAACCGTTTCTAAGAGTATGACGATCTCTGACCTCACCTCGCCCGAGTAGGCACGCACCCACACAAATAGGAATCTGTAGGCACAAATGTAAAATATGCTGGAAAGCGAAGATTCCCCCAATAGAAGAAGAAACTAATTTATCCGCTGGAAGGAGGGTGAGAAAATCGGCAAGAGTCTTAATTGTTTATGATTCAGGCACCGGAAATACAGAGAAAATGGCCTTCGCCGTTGCTGAGGGAGCCAAACAAGTGAGCGGTGTCAACGTTGACGTGAAGAAAGCAGACCAAACCACGCTTGAAGATATGTTGGGTGCTGACGGAATAATAATTGGGTCACCAACATACTACGGTCAGATGTCTGCAAAACTCAAAGCCCTGATCGACAAGTCAATAAAAATCCACGGAAAACTCGAAGGAAAGGTAGGCGCAGCGTTCACAAGTGCAGGCGGGACCGCAACTGGTGCAGAAACAACCATAATCTCCATATTAAACGCAATGCTCATACACGGAATGATCATTCAAGGCCGATCAGACGACAAGCACTACGGTGCAGCATCACTGGAATCACCAGACGTTGAAGAGAGCAAGTTCTGTCGAGAACTCGGAGAAAGGACTGCAAGTTTGGTCCTGAAGCTCAAGAAGTGATTACTGAAACACACGATGAATGCCTTCTCACGTGCGCAGTAAACCAAATAGGCAGAATCCTAGAGTAACTATTGAGGGAATCTTTTGGCATTTGGGCGATTGACGTTTTTGTCCGATGATGAGACTGCAAGTATCCACGAAACAAGTCTAAGAGTACTTCAAGAGATAGGAATAAAGGTCGTCAGCAAGAAAGTGCAGAGTCTGCTCGCTGAAAACGGCGCAGAGGTAGACGATTCTCGATCAACTGTAAAGATTCCAGATACGCTAGTGGAAGAAGCAATCAGCAAAGCGCCGAAGGAGATGGTTTTGTGCGGAAGAAACCAAAGACTCGACCTCAGCCTCCCCGTGAAGGACCTTCCCTTCGTTGCCACAAGCGGTTTCTC
>CAYGAE010000045.1:0-12373 GCA_964347855.1 uncultured Candidatus Bathyarchaeia archaeon | reverse complement strand
GTCTCAGTTTATGGGTTCCCAAAGGCTGAACCTGAAGCTCCTCTGACTGATTTAGGCTTCGGGGTAGCAGACGTTGCCAAACCGACGATTCTGGTCATTGGTCATAATGTCCCTTCTTCTATCGGGATAATCGACTACCTAACCGACAAGGGATTGGTAGGCGAAGTCGAGGTCGTAGGCATCTGTTGCAGCGCCCACGACGCCACTAGGTACAGCTCCACAGCCAAGGTAATCGGCCCTATATCATGGCAATTACGCTACATCCGGAGTGGATTAGCGGACCTAATCGTAGTCGACGAGCAGTGCATCCGGGCAGACACGTTAATTGAAGCCCAAAAAGTCAAAGCACCGGTAATTGCCTCGAGCCCACAAAACTGTCTAGGACTCGCAAACAGAACCGAAGACCCGTCGAAAGAGGTAATAACAGATCTCATAGAGAAAACGGTTCCTGGCGTTCTCATTTTAGACCCTGACAAGGTTGGCGAAGTTGCCGTTGAAACCGTAATGGCTGTCGCCCCAAAACGAAACAAGTTCAAGGCTATCCCGAAAATCGAAGAGATCATCGACGCGGCTCAGGAGTGCACGGACTGCATGGAGTGTACTCGAGCCTGCCCTAATGACCAACCCCTTCCCGAGGCCATGAAAGCAGCGGCCAAAGGCGACCTCAACCCGCTGGCTGACATACTGGAAAGCTGTATAGGGTGCGCCCGTTGTGACAGCGCCTGCCCCAACGACTTCCCACTGCATAGCTTTATGGTGAAAGCAGGAGAAAAACAGTTGTGGGCAGAAAAGTTCAAGATGCGAGTGGGAAGAGGTGCAATCCAAGACGTGGAGATAAGAGAAGTTGGCAGCCCCATAGTCTTCGGCGAGATTCCAGGAGTGGTAGCCCTAGTGGGATGCGCCAACTATCCCCATGGTGGAAAGGAGGTTGCGGATATCGCTGAGGAATTCGCGAAACGCAGGTTCATCGTTGTCACCTCCGGATGTGCCGCGATGTCCATAGCTATGGTGAAGGATGAAGAGGGAAAAACGCTCTATGAAAAATATCCGGGGGTCTTTGATGCTGGGGGCATCGTCAACGTTGGCTCATGTGTCGCCAACTCCCACATAGCCGGCGCCGCCATCAAGATTGCGAACATCTTCGCAAAGAGGCGACTGCGGGCCAACTACGAAGAGATCGCTGATTACATCCTCAACAGAGTGGGCGCCGTAGGAGTTGCCTGGGGAGCCTACTCTCAAAAGGCTGCCGCTATCGCTTCAGGCGTCTGGAGGCTCGGTATCCCCGTGATCGTTGGACCCCACGGATCTAAGTATCGACGTATGCTCCTCGGGAGAAAAGATAAGGATGAAGACTGGTACGTATACGACGCCAGAACCGGCGACAAAGTTTACGGAGGCCCAGCTCCTGAACATCTCTTTACCACAGCTGAGACCAAAGAAGAAGCCATAGTGATGATCGCGAAGCTCTGTATGAGACCCAACGACACTACTAAAGGGCGTTCCATAAAGCTGACTCACTATATAGATCTACACAAGCGCTTCTACGGCACAATGCCTGATGATATACACCTCTATGTCCGAAACAAGATGGACATACCCATCACTATGAAGGATGAGATCCTCAGAATCCTTGAAGAGAAGGGATGGAAAGAAAAAAGAATCCCAGACCCAACACTTCTACGCCGACTCATCAGGAAGAGGAAGGGTGACTGACATGAGTGTGAAGGCAGAGCCATGGCAGAAAGCTGAGATCGCAGGGCCTAAAAAGGCACTCCTCATCTTAAAGCCTGAAGTGATAGTCGCTATGGTTAAGAAGGCGAAGCGTCCCATCCTCATCGTTGGACACCATGCTCCTGAAGACTATTCAGATGACGTCAAGATGATTGATTACGCAATCCGCATGAGTAAGACTGCTGGAATCCCCTTGGTTGCCACGGCGCACATCGCAAGCGACTTTGTCAAAAGGGATTTTCAACCCGCGGCTTCGATGTCGGCGATGGACATTGCCAACAGGCTCAACGACCCAGAGTGGAAAGGTTTAGATGGAATGGGCCCCTATGACCTCGCAATGTTCATGGGGCTCCCCTACTACATGGAATTCGTAATGTTGGCCGGACTGAAACATTTTTCGACGGGCCTTAAGACCATTAGCCTAGCCAGGTATTACAATCCTCACGCGACATGGTCTTTTCCAAACCTTTCGATTAAGGATTGGAGTGACAGTTTCGAAACAATACTGAACAAGTTAGGAGGAAAGTGAAAGAATGTCTATGTTTGAAGACATACCAGTAGATGTTGGAGTGATCTACGAGGGGGAAAGAATTCGAAGAAAAGACATGCACGTGGAACTTGGAGGTCCCAAACAAGAAACCAAGTTTGAACTTGTGCGAGTCAAGGGCATGGACGAAGTGGAAGACGGAAAGATAATAGTGATTGGACCTGATCTCAAGGATATGAATGAAGGAAGCAGCCATCCCCTCGGGATTTACATCGAAGTTGCTGGCAAAGATGTCGAGGAAGATCTGGAAGGCGTCATCGAACGACGCATCCACGAATACTGCAACTTCATGGAAGGTTTTATGCACCTAAACCAGCGCTACGACATCTGGCTTCGACTGAACAAGAAATCCTTTGGAAAAGGGTTAAACTCTTTCAACATGATGGGAAAGGTCTTGCAGAGACTTTTCAAAAGCGAGCTACCCTTCATCGAGAAGATCCAAATCACATTCATAACCGACCCCGCAAGAGTTAAGGAAATGCACGGCGAGGCCCTGAGAGTCTATGAAGCTCGCGACGCCAAGGCCAGAGGGCTCAAGGACGAGGAAGTGGATGCCTTTTACGGATGCACCCTCTGCCAATCCTTCGCCCCCACCCACGCTTGTGTGATCACACCCCAAAGATATTCCAACTGCGGATCCATCAGCTGGTTCGACGGACGAGCCTCAGCGAGAGTAGACCCCAAAGGCCCTGTCTTCACAATCGAAAAAGGCGAAGTCCTCGATCCCTCAAAAGGCGAATACGCAGGAGTCAACGCAGTCTTGAAGGAAAAATCCCTCGGCGAGGTCCCACGCGTATGGTTATACACCGCCTTCAACCATCCACACACCTCCTGCGGCTGCTTCGAGGCCGTAGCCTTCTACATACCCGAAGTGGAAGGCTTAGGAATTGTTGATCGCGGCTTCAAGGACGTCACCGTCAACGGTCTACCTTTCTCGACCTTGGCGGACTCCACGGCAGGAGGAAGACAGATCGACGGTTTCCACGGCATATCCATCGAATACATGCGATCGCCAAAGTTCCTAAAAGTTGACGGAGGTTGGAACCGCGTTGTATGGGTGCCCGCAGCCGTCAAGGAGCGAGTTAAAGATTTCATCCCCAAGGAAGTGGTTGACAAAATAGCCACAGAAAACGAGGTGAAGACAATCGACGAGCTAAAGGCTTTCCTTGAGGAACGTGGACATCCGGTTGTGCAGCGGTGGAAGGAGCTCCCAACCGAGGTTGCACCTGAGGCGAAGGAAGAAGAGGTTCCAACTGTGCCTCTGACGCCCATCCCCACTGCGGCAGTTACAGCAGGTGGGTTCAAAATTATCTTGAAGAACGCAAAGATCCATGCGGAGCGAGTCATCATCAAAAGCATGAAGAAGAAGGAGAAGCGGTGAGAACCCGTGGGGCGAGAAGAGGAAAAGAAGGCTGGTCTAAAGTTTGATCCAAAACTCCTCAACTTTCTAACAGATTTTGAAGAAATGGAACTTGAAGATGTGGACATCGAGCTCGGAGACTTGGAACTCTGGTTTCAGCCCGGCGCAGTAGCCGCGGCGCCAAGGGTAGTCGTCCCTCCTGCGAAGCTAAAGCCCACAACTCTTCTCGAAGCGGATTTCATCCCACCAGTGGAGGAGTATCCTGGACGAATCGAAGAGGCAACACTCGGAGCCACCAAGAGTGAGGGCGGGTCTCGCGGCAGAACCCTGGTAATTGGAGGCGCAACCACACCGGCGTTCTATACGTTTGAGAGGCTACCTCCACATCCACCCATAATCTCCCTAGACGTGTTCGACACAGAAGTACCGCTCCCGAAGGCCATAAAGATCCACGTAAAGGAGGTGATGGAGGACCCAGCCGCGTGGGCTAAACTCGCAGTTGAGAAGTTCGGGGCTGACATGGTTACGGTTCATCTGGTGAGCACAGACCCGCTTATTAAAGATACATCCCCTGCTGACGCCGCAAAGACCGTGGAGGAAGTACTGCAAGCTGTGGACGTTCCCATTATCGTTGGAGGCTGCGGAGACCCCAGAAAAGACGCCTCCTTGTTCACGAAGGTAGCCGAAGTGACCGCTGGGGAAAGGGTTGTGCTCAGTTCCGTCACGTTAGATATGGCCAATGCTGGTGTTCTTGGCGATGTCGCGAAAGCCGCTAAGGATTATGGGCACATAGTGCTCGGATTTACATCTCTGGAGCTGAATCAGGCGAGGGAATTGAACAGGAGACTCTACGAATTCCTACCTAAAGATAGCATACTGATGGACCTGACAACGGCCGCCCTAGGCTACGGACTCGAATACTCCTTCACCATCTTCGAACGGGCCCGACTGGCTGCTCTAATGGGTGACCCGGAGCTTCAGCATCCCGTTCTCTCGGGAACTACTAATGCCTGGGCTGCGAGGGAGGCATGGATGAAGATGGGACCGGAGTGGGAACCAAGAGGACTTCGAGGACCCATATGGGAGACAGTCACCGCGCTAGGCCTGCTACTAGCTGGAGTTGACCTCTTCATGATGATGCACCCCGCCGCCGTCAGAACCGTGAAGGAGGTTGTCGATCATTTGATGAGCCCAGACAAGGCGAAGCCAGAGAAGATAGCTGATTGGGTCACTGCGAAGCTATGAGGAGGCTGAATAGGTGAGCGAGAGGAAGATCAAGAAGAGCATAAAAGAACTCAGCCCCATCGATGTTTACATGTTGCTTCCCCGAACGAACTGCAAAGAATGCGGAGAAGCCAACTGCATGGCCTTCGCAACTAAACTCGTTAACCGAGAAGTTACCATAGAACAATGCTCTCCTCTTCTGGAGAAAATGCACGAAAAGAATTACAAGAAACTTAGGGAATTGCTGGCGCCAGCGGTCAAGGAAGTCACCATCGGCACCGGCGACCAAACAGTCAAGATCGGTGGCAAACTCGTGATGTACCGCCACGAGTTCACCTACAATAACCCAACGCCCATAGCAATAGAGATAACAGATGAGATGCCTGAAGAGCAGCTTCTCGACAAGGTTAAGAAGGTTGCGAACTTCTCTTACGAATATATCGGGCGCGAAGTCAACCTCGACATGATCGCCGTCAGGTCCACCTCTAATGATCCAACAGTCTTCAAGTCGACTGTAGAGAAGGTCGCAGAGGCGACGAAGCTTCCGCTTGTCTTATGTACATTCGACCCCAACGTCATGGAGGCCGGAGTGGTTGCGGTCCAAGACAGGAGACCTCTGATCTATGCGGCGACAAAGGATAATTGGCAAGACATGGCTGAACTGGCGCTCATGTACAACTGTCCACTTGCCATCTTTGCTCCAAACGACCTCAAGCTCTTGAAGTCCCTCGCTAAGACGATGATAGAATACAAGGTTGAAGACTTGGTGCTTGACCCTGGAACGTTCACTGATGACGGCCTGTTGGACACCATCAACAACTTCACGATGGTGAGGAGAAGTGCGTGCAAGAGAGGAGATGAACTACTCGGCTTCCCCCTTATAGGAACGCCTATAACGGCTTGGATTGACGAGGAAGCCTCAAAGGAGCTGTTGGCTTGGAAGGAAGCCTACGTCGCCTCCATGCTGATCTCCAGATACGCCGACCTACTGATAATGCACAGTCTCGATGGATGGGTTCAACTACCTAATCTCGTGTGGAGATTCAACATATACACAGACCCTAGGAAACCAGTCTCGGTAGAACCTGGATTGAAGACCTTTGGGAATCCCGATGAGAACTCGCCGGTGATGCTCACCACAAACTACGCTTTAACATACTTCACAGTGGAAGCTGACATCAAAGCATCAGGCGCAGACTGCTACTTAATCGTAGCTGACACCGGAGGAATCAGCGTTGAGAGCTCAATAGCTGGGAGACTGCTAACAGCGGAAACTGCTGCAGAAGCAGTTAAAGAGTCGGAGGTAGAACAGAAGGTTAAGCACAAGTACCTCATTATCCCTGGTATGGCCGCTAGGCTAAGTGGGGAGACAGAGGACCTAACAGGCTGGCGCGTTCTAGTGGGACCAAGGGACTCCTCGGGAATAGCAGGGTTTTTGAAGGAGAACTGGCCTCCAAAAGAGTAGCTAGATTCTCTAACGTTTAATAGAAACTTTCTTTCTCTTTAGACAGGAGATGACGCCCTTAGTCTGTGCTAGCTTTCTGAAGTTTTCTTGCCGTACCGCTTGAGATAGGATTCAGGTGTCGGAAAAACAGATTTCACTCTGTCTCTCGTTTTTTCGGAGCTAGTGTGGCGCAGAAGCTTCAGAACATCTCTGGGAGAGCTGAATTTCTCGATTTTTCCGTTGGGTCGTTTTCTTGTTATTTGAATGCAGTCGTCTACGATGCAGCTGAAGACGCAGGCTGCACAGTACACGCATAGGTCTTCGACGATGCCGATTTCTCCTGCTTTCCAGTATAAAGCGTTGGTGGGACACACTTCAATACATAGTTTGCATTCCACTCCCCTGCAGGTTTTCATGTTGATCCCTATTTTTCCCTCTTCGAAATGCTCTTGTACTCCCATCGACTGCAAAAGTCGCGTGCGCTCGGCTTTCTTCTCTTTCTTCTTCCTTTCAGACGATTCTAGGAGGAGCTCGTGAATATCTACGCTTGAACCGTTATTCTGTTTTCTAGGCATTTTGCTGGCCCCTCCTAGCCTTTCTTTCTGAGAATTATGGTTTGCGCCGTATATTAATGATGAATATTGAGAACTCAGAGTACTTATTGTAAAGGAGATTGATCAAACTGGCCAGGAACAATCCCGATTCTCGTTACAGAAAGATTCCTTTTTTCAAGTTCACGGATTAGGGGGTTTATGCCCAAGGAATCGCTTGCAACGTGTCCCGTTACAATGAGGTTTCCCCTCTTTTCAACCTTCAGTTTCTCTAGGTCTCCCGGTCTTATGTGGATATACAATACTGTTCCGATGCCATACTTGAAGTATGTACCTGCAATTTCATAACCACCATTCGTTCCAGCCCCATGGGACACCACAACTTTTCCAGCGGGGTTTTGAGCTTTTCCAAGTCTAATCTTGATTTCGGTAATTGCGTTCTTGAATTCAGGGAGCTCCTCTAAGGCAGAAACTACGTCTTGCACTATGGAATCTTTTGTGATCCGGCTGTTGATTTTGTCAGTCATTAACTTTCTTCCAACCTCGTCCAAAGGCGTATGTATGTTCATGTAGGGTATCCGCAGAAGTCTTGCAACATCGACTGCGTGGCCATAGTTGCGTGTATGCGTCTCCACTTTTAATGCATCCAGTTTCTTCTGAACAGTTTTTTCTGCTTCATCTCTGGGAACTCCAGCTGAAACCATCTGTTGAATGTGTCTTTTGAAGACGTGATGAAAGTTTATGGTCGCCGTTCCGCCTTGTGGATGGTGAGCAATCACTGCATCACAGCCTAATCGTTTCGCAAGTAAGAGTTCTGGAACACCAGCGTCTATGCCGACGAGGACCGTTTCAATGTTGTCGCCGTCTACGTATATGGCACTGTCTTCTGGAATCTCCTTTAATCCTGCAAGCTTCAAGGCTAGCTTCATAATCCCGTCAGTATCCATCATGTCTTCATCCCAACTCCTGAAATGCTGCTGTATTTATGCTTTCGAAAGTAAAAGTATGACTATCCGTGGGCTTGCGGAATAATTATGACCCCACACACATGTAATATTGACCTTCGTGATGCGGTGTGACAAGAGACTACGAAGCTGTTCCGGTCGCTACGCGATATTGGAAGCCAGGAGAAGACCATATCCAACAGATAGTTGATTCTGTCAAGGATATAGTCGAAGATGGAGATCTTGTGACAGTCTCTGATAAGGCTATTTCGACTGCGCTCGGTAACATTGTTGATGAAAGTGCTATACATCCGAGCAGGCTTGCCCGTTTTCTGGCTAAATACTGGATGCGGTATGTCTGGGTGTACGTTCTCGGACCTCTTTGTCATCTTAGAAAGACGACTATCCAACGGTTCAAGATGTATCCGCCAGAGGAAGGAAGCGCCCACAAACAACTCGCGTTAAGACACGCCGGGCTTCTACAAGCCTTGATGCAAGGATCAGAGGGAGGAATCGATGGAAGCAATCTGCCCTACTCCTACGTCAGCCTTCCGTTGGAGAACGCTCAACCAACAGCACAGACCATCCGTTGCCGCATCAGATCCGAGCTGGGCAAAGATGTCACCGTTATGATAGTAGATACCGATAAGACCTACTCCTTTAAGGGAATCCATTTTACTCCTCGTCCAAAGCCGATAAAGGGAATACATTCTTTTGGGGGACTTCTAGCCTATTTGGTCGGAAGGCTCTTCAAAATGAAGCGGAGCGCCACGCCAGTCGCCATCGCGGGTTCTGATTTAGGGGCTGAGGAGGCTCTTGGAATGGCGAAGATCGCCAATCGTACGAGAGGGGTCGGGGCTGGAAGAACAGTTTGGGATATGGCGGAAACATTCAAGGTTTCCCTTACAGACGTGACTTGGGACATGCTCAGCAAGATTGAGCATCGACCTATAGTTATTGTAAAGCTTCATAAGTGAAATAAGCAGATAAAATCTGCAAAGCTATGGATGTTTCGGAGGAGATGCCATGAAATCCGTTGTGGAGCAGATGGACACATTCTTCAATCCGAAGTCAGTGGCGGTTGTCGGAGCCTCACGGAAAATCATGAAGGCGGGGCACGTCATCTTCAAGAACTTCGCAGAGAACAAACGGAGAGGCGTGTTCAAAGGAGAATTGTTCCCAGTTAATCCCCATGAGGAATACGTTCTCGGATTCAAATGCTTTCCTTCTATAACCAAGATAATTGGCGAAGTCGAACTAGTCGTCATCGTAGTTCCCGCGAAATTCGTTCCCAAAATCATGAAAGACGCCGCCGCTAAGAGCGCTAAGGCTGCTACGATAATCACCTCTGGATTCGCTGAGATCGGAAATGAAGAACTTGAAAGGGAGGTAACAACGATTGCGAAAGATGCGGGGATTCGAGTCTTGGGTCCTAATTGTTTGGGTGTCTACGACTCGCAGACTGGTGTGGACACGCTTTTTCTGCCTGAGACCAAGGTTCTGTTGACCGGAGATGAGGTGGTCGTTACGCCCCGTCCGATGCCAGGTCGCATCTCCATAGTCACGCAGAGTGGCGCTTTCGGGGTCTCGGCTATGGACTATCTGGCTGGTAGACAGTTGGGTGTAAGCAAGTTTGTGAGTTTTGGAAACAAATGCGATGTGAATGAAGCGGAGATGCTCAACTATCTCTTGCACGACGAAACGACCCGCGTAATCCTCTTGTACGCTGAGAGTATAGATGCTGGAAGAGAGTTCATGGAAGTTACGGAAGAGGTTACAAAGAAGAAGCCTATAGTCGCGTTGAAACTGGGAAAAACGAAGGCTGGAGCAAGGGCAGCCATGTCCCACACCGGAGCCATAGCCGGCTCTGACAGAATCTATGACGGTGTCTTCATGCAAGTTGGCGTCGTAAGGGTCAAAGACATGGAAGAGTTCTTCGACGTTGGCAAAGCCTTTGCTTTTCAACCTCCGGCAGCTGGAAAGGATATTGCAGTCATCACTGATGCTGGGGGACCAGGCATCATGGCAGTGGATGAAGTCGCGTCGCGAGGACTAAACACGAAAAGGTTTTCAGACGAGAGTATGCAGAAATTTGAGAGGTTAAAGGATGAAGGGAAGATTCCTCGGTTTGCATCCAACCTAAACCCGGTCGACTTAACTGGTTCGGCGACCTCTGAAATGTTTGAGCTGAGCGCAAAGATAGTTTTTGAGGATTCTACAGTTGACGGTGTTATATTGCTTGGGATGCATCATACACCCGGTCTACAAGAGGATTTTGTTGACAGAGTGGCAAAGGTTGCCCAAAACTACACGAAACCCATTGTGGCCTGTGATATAGGTGAAACTGAGATGGCATTGTTTATCAGATCAAGATACGACAAGCTTGGGATTCCTTCCTTCTCCTCACCCGAAGATGCTGCGCGAGCGATGACCGCGCTCGTAGACTACGGACTCTACTTGAAGAAGAATGGATATTTTGAACAATATATGGACTATTTCAAGAAGGGTTTACTAACTTGGTGAAACGGGGCAGTTATTTCTGTTTCTTAAGCCATTTGGCAACCGTTTGAAACAGGCGACTTGTCGACATGTCGATGACAGGGACGATGATTTTTTCTTTTGTTTCGATTAGTGGGCGATAGTCGGGCATCAGAGCGAAGCTTACGAAGGCCCAGTAGTGTTTTTTTTCCTCTATAACACACTTTGCAGCTGTATTGGTTGTTGTGGGTAAGGGATAATAAATGAAAGCCACCCCGTCTGCCCAATAGATGCCAGTCGTCTTTCCTCCAGCAGCAATGTTGGCAAACCGTGCTAAGTCGTCTGGAGTTGGAAATCGAGTATACTCCATTATCGATATTTCTTTGAACGGTTCGTAACTGACTTTGGGTTCATCCACCGAGAGTAAACCTCCCTTTTGCAACAGTTATTATGAGTAAGTTAAATAAGAATTTGGGTAGTAAAGCGCTTGTGAGCCACTGAAGACTAGTTGAGTGTTGCGGAGGAGTTTGTTTGCCAGAAGTTAGGGTTGCCATTGCCGGAGTAGGCAATTGTGCGTCTGCTCTTGTTCAAGGAGTCGAGTACTACAAGAATATGGCGGATGAAGCCAAGGTTCCTGGGCTTATGCACGTGAATTTTGGCGGGTACCACGTTCGTGACGTGAGGTTTGTTGCTGCTCTTGACGTGAACAAGCAAAAGATTGGTAGAGACCTGGGACAGGCCGTTTTTGTGGAACCGAATTCTTGTGCCAAGTTTGCGGAAGTGCCTACCCTTGGCGTGAAGGTTCTCCCAAGCAACGTTCTTGACGGTGTCGCTTCCCATATGAAGGGTTCTTTCCACGTATATAACGAAGATGAAGTGGAGCCTGTGGATGTGTCTGAGGTTCTTCGAGAAGTTGACGCTGAAATGTTAGTCAATTTTCTTCCAGTAGGGAGTCATAAAGCGACGCGGTTCTACGCGCAGGCGTCCATGGACGCGGGGTGTGCTTTTGTGAATTGCATTCCGGAGTTTGTTGCTTCAAGTCAGGAGTGGAGTGAGACGTTCAAGGCTAGAGGTTTGCCTATTGCTGGGGATGATGTGAAGAGTCAATTGGGGGCCACGATTTTGCATCGCAATTTGGTTAAGTTGTGTGTTGATAGGGGGGTAGAGATTGAAGAGACCTATCAGTTGAATCTTGGGGGGAATACTGATTTTGAGAATATGACTGTGGAGGAGCGTCTGAAGACCAAACGGATTAGCAAGACTGAAGCTGTTACAAGTCAGGTTCCCTACAAGGTTCCGACCAGAATTGGACCATCTGACTACGTGCCTTTTCTCGGTGACAAAAAAGTTTGCTACGTCTTTGTCAACGGTCGAAAGTTTGGGAATCAACCAGTGACCCTCACAGCGAAGCTAGAGGTGGAGGATTCCCCTAACAGCGCCGGAGTTGTCATTGACGTAGTTAGGGCAGTGAAGTTGGGGCTAGATAGGGGAATCAGCGGGCCACTGACGAGTATCTCGTCCTATGCTTTCAAGCATCCGCCTGTTCAGGTTTCAGATGATGTGGCGAGACAGTGGGTTGAAGAGTTTATAGCTGGAAAACGAGAGAGATAATCGAGGCTAGGGCTTCATGGGTCAACGTGAATCGGCCGAAATCTTTCGGCGGGTTGCTTCCTATGCTGAGAAGGCACCTAGGGTCAAGAGCAGTCCATTGAGACCTAACCGCTACGTTGAGGATGGTCGCAGTGTGGTTGCCCTTGTGCGTACTGATGACAGAGTACCTGGAATAAAGGAAGCTTTACATTTGGTTGGAGGTCTCAACCTAGCGCTCGGAGAGATTGAGGGATACGTCTTAGTGAAGCCGAACTGTAACAGCGACGACCCCTTTCCGGGCAGTGTTCATTCGGACACACTTCGTTTAGTTTTGCGGATGTTACTGGAAAAGGGGTTGGCGAAGGATCAAATTGTCGTTGGGGACATGTCAGGTCCAAACTGGCTTCCGACGAAAAAGACAATGCAGTTGAATGGAACCTTAGGCGTCGTGGAGGAGTTAGGAGTGAAGGGTTCCTTCTTCGACGATGAAGATTGGGTGACGGT
>CAYGAE010000044.1:0-12415 GCA_964347855.1 uncultured Candidatus Bathyarchaeia archaeon | reverse complement strand
CCAGCCTTTGACAAGGAGTTAGCTGAGAGGGCTAATCGAACTGGTCTGTACAAAACCACTTTGGACGTGAAGGAAGCTGTTGGAGATGCAGATATTGTTTACACCGACACATGGGTGGACATGGAATTCTTCCTCGATCCAAAGTTTGAGAAAGAAAAGGAGAAGAGAATAAAACTGATGAAACCCTACCAAGTCAACAACAAACTACTGAAAGGCAGTAACGCTCTCATAATGCATGACATGCCGATTCACAGAAGCTACGAGATAAGCGACGAAGCGGTTGAAAGCCACAACTCCATCATCTATGACCAAAGCGAAAACAGACTCTACTCCGCAAAGGGCATCCTTCTAACATTAATGGGCAAAGCGTGAAGTCTAGAGAAAATCTCTACTACAATGCGCACCACAACCTATTTCTCTACGAGCCAAGCATTTTTGGCAGGAAGGAGCATGAGGTTTACAACCCATGGCGAGAAAGAGGAAGAAGCAGAAGCCGAAACAACTCTCAATTCTTGAGGAGGAAGAGGTCCTAAGCTCCGCCGCTTTAGAATTGCTAGATATCCTCCAAGAGCTAGAGAAAGAAGGAAAGTACGTCGATATACAGGTTTGCCCTCGTTGCAAAAGTCCTAGGGTTCGCAGAGTCCGTTCCATGGACGGAGACACGTCCGGCCACCTAGCGTTAACGCCTGTGAAGTTTGAGTGTTTAGAATGTGGATGGAGAGAACGTTTAGTCTTAAAGGCAACCAATAGACGGATGGGCCTAAAGGAAGCTGCAATAATGGCGGAAGCCTCAAGCCTTATGACAGAGACGGACTGACCCTGCGGTGCTTGGGCTCCCCATGTGCTACTTCAGAATCATTTGAGTAAACTGCTCAGCACGGAACTCCTGTATGTCCTCGTACCTTTGACCAGTTCCAATGAACACGACGGGTTTGCCCGTGACGTAGGTTACGCTAAGGGCAGCTCCACCCTTCACGTCCGCATCTACTTTAGTCAGGATGGTTCCGTCAATACCAACTGTTTTATGGAACTCTTCAGCCTGCATGACAGCATCATTTCCAGTGAGGGCGTCCACTGTGAGAATAGTTGCGTCTGGACTTATGACTCTCTTGATTTTTCCGAGCTCATTCATGAGATTTCTGTCTGTTTGGATGCGCCCAGCAGTGTCAATCAGCACCACATTTATGCGGCGTGCCTTCGCGTGGGTCACGGCGTCGTAGGCTACAGCCGCCGGATCGGCGCCATATTTGTGTTTTATCATACGCACGCCTAGCCGTTTGGAATGCTCTTCCAACTGTTCGATGGAGCCAGCGCGATAGGTGTCGCTGCAGGCGACGACCACTGAGTAGCCTTTTTTCATGAGAAGTTTAGCGATCTTCGCTATGCTTGTGGTTTTGCCGGTGCCGTTTATTCCGACGAAAAGGATTACATAGGGTTCGTCTGTTTCTCGTTTTCTTTCAACCCTTCCTAATAGGTCGATTTCTTCCTTCGTGTTGAGAATGCTTACCAAGACTTCGTTTAGGTTCTTCTTCACTATTTGTTTTCGGTCTTCTAATCGTTTTACTTGGGCTCCTTCAAGTCGTTCTTCCATCTCTTCGCAGATATGGTCCGCCACTGGTAAGGCAACATCGTTTTCGATTAGGTTCAGTTTGAAATCTTCTAAGATTGGATGGAGCTGTTTTGCGGTTAGTTCTGTTGTTGTGACTTTGTTGACGAGTCCGTTAAGTCCTTTTCTTAGTTTTTCGAACACCTCTTGAGTGCTCCTTTTCTCTTAACTTCGCTGTTACTTCTTCGAGAATAGTTCTATCGTCTTGGATTTTCTTTATCACTTGGTCGAATTGCTGCCGGAGGGATGTTCTAGTCTTTTCCAAGTCGGCAATACGGTTTCCCAAGTTCTCTTTGGCTTCTCCAATCGTTCTCTCAACAGCAACATCTGCCCCTATTCCAACTATCATGTTTTCGGCGCTCTCCAGCTTCGCTTTGATATATGACCCTCCGCCGATTGGAACAAAAAGTGGCGCGTCTCTCTTCTCCTTTTCCAATCCTTCTAGGGTCATTTTTGCCACTCTAAGTTCTGCTAAGGCGGCGTTTACAAGATTTGCTCTTGATTGGATGGCTTCAGCCGTTCCTTCTAGCATTCGGAGTTCAACGACTAGTTGTCGGAAGGTTTCCTCTTCACTGGACACTCTGTTCTTCTCCCAAGGTGAGTTTCTTTATGATTGGATCTTTGATTTCTTCTGGACTTATCTCTTCAACTTGTACGATTTTGATCTGGAAGCGTTTGGCTCTATGTTTGCTTCCTAGCTCTTTGTAAACCTTCTCCGCCGCATGTTCAGGTTTCAACGCTCTGATCTCTTTTCGAAAGCTTGTTTGGTAGTTAGGTTTGTTGATTTCTCCTGTAACTCGGAATACCTTGACTTCGTTAGATTTGGCATCAGTCAACAGAATCACCATGACGTTATAGCTCTTTGACAAATAACCACGCTATTTAAATATTTAAGGGCGTACCCTCCCTGCCCATCGAAGGCAAAGACTCTTCTTTTATTCAAAAACGTGTAAAATAAATATTTCAAATCGGAAATTTAACAGAAACACTATGAAACCGGACACCGTTCTCGTCCTTGACTTCGGCGGTCAATACTGCCATTTAATAGCCCGAAGGGTTAGAGAACATGACGTCTATTCTGAGATAGTTCCCCACGACATAACACCCAAAGAAATAGAAGCCTTGAAAGCAAAGTTTCAGGTCAAGGGATTAATTCTATCTGGTGGTCCCTCAAGCGTCTACGACAAGAACGCTCCGAGATTCCACTCGGAGATTCTGGAGTCCAACTTGCCAGTTCTCGGGTTATGTTATGGGCATCAGCTCATTGCGTACCTCTTTAAGGGAGACGTGAAGACTGCGAAAAAGAGGGAATACGGAGTAACGTATACAACAATCGACAAGTCTGTAGACGTCCTGAAAAACTTGGACAGAAAAGAAAAGGTTTGGATGAGCCATGGAGACACCGTGTATTCGCTTCCTAAAATGTTTGAAGTTCTTGCCTCCACGGAAAATTCTCCGGTGGCCGCTTTCAAACACAGACAAAAGCCAATCTATGGCCTACAGTGGCACCCAGAAGTCATTCACACAAAAAACGGAATGAAGATGCTCAAAAACTTCATCTTTGAAGTCTGTGGATGCGAGGCGAACTGGAACATCGAAGACTTCATAGAAAAAGCTGTCGAAAAAGTAAGGGCAAAAATCAGGGATAGAAGAGCAATCGTTGCCTTAAGCGGAGGCATCGACTCCGCTACTGTCACCGCACTGACCGCTAGAGCTATAGGGAGCAACCTAACCGCAGTCTTTGTTGACCATGGATTCATGAGAGAGGGAGAACCTAAATTCGTCGAAGATACCTTTGGAGAACTTAACATCAATTTGCTCTCAGTCGATGCTAAGAGGCGATTTCTGAAACGATTAAAAGGGGTATCAGATCCAGAGCAAAAGAGGAAAGTCATCGGAGAAGAGTTCATCCGAGTCTTTGAAAAGGTTGCGAAGGATGTCGGAGCAGACTACCTGATACAGGGAACCATCTATCCAGATAGAATCGAGTCTGGTTTCAGGAAGTTTTCAGACAAGATAAAGACCCACCACAACGTCGCCGGTCTGCCCCTTAAAATAGAGTTCAAAGAGATTGTTGAACCACTTAACGACCTCTACAAGGATGAAGTTAGAAGGGTCGCGGAAAAGCTGGGATTACCGAAAAATATTGTTTGGAGGCAACCCTTTCCCGGTCCTGGCTTAGCAGTGAGAGTTATCGGAGAAGTGACTCAGAAGAGACTTGACATCGCTAGAAAAGCGGACAAGATCGTAACGGAAGAGATTGAGAAGAGTCGGCTACAAGCGGCGGTGTGGCAGTACTTTGCCGTATTGCTGGACACGAAGAGCACCGGAGTTAAAGGAGATTCTAGAGCCTACGGCTACACCGTTGCAGTCAGATGTGTTGAAAGCAAAGAGGCCATGACCGCCAGCTTCACAAGAATCCCCTACGAGACCCTGGAAACGATCTCCACACGGATAACCAACGAGCTACCCGAGGTTACAAGAGTCGTGTACGATGTGACTCACAAACCGCCAGCAACAATAGAATGGGAGTAAAACAGAACGCGCACATAACACGGCAGAAACAGCGAACCGTGCAGTTCAGCTTTTTTCGCGATTAATAGTAGAGTCATCCTTCCTGTTACTCGTTCTCTTTCACCACATCGAGCGCCTGTCCGATTATGAACAGTTCGGGTCCTGTTGTTATGAACCCCGCCACTGCTCCCCACTTGTTCCCGATAAGCCCGGTGGAAACGTAGGGTATCCCACAGTTCACCGTTCCCACGTCTACATGGACCTTCAAAACGTCCGCCAATACCTTCTGTTCTTCTTCCTTGAGCAACGGGTGAGCCAACACGCCCTTATTAGTGGCTGTGGCGAGAGATCCAACATAGGGTAGTGCTGCTATCTCCTTTTTGACGGCTTCAACCCCTAGGGTGTCTGCTATCTTCATGATGTCTCGAGTCTTCAGTCGCGGATCAACCACCGCACCGTAGTCATTTGCCAACACTGAGTTTCCATAGGCGGTTCTTCTCGTCTCCATAATCGTCACGTTCATATCTGAGATCTCTCTCATCGCCTCAACTTCTTTTTCCTGCACGAAATGGGGCAGGATGATTCCATTGGAGTTTGCACATGAAAGGGCACCGATGAGGACTGACCCACCAATTGTGGTTCGAATCACTCTAGCCCTTAACCAGTCTTCGAGTTCTTTCGCCTTGTTTTCAGGGAGTTGAGGAGGAACGATCACCATTTTGCTGGTTGCGAGGGAATACACCCCTATGCTGGCGCTTCCGAAAAGGCTGAAAAGAAAGATCGCCACACGTTAGTCTCCTTCAGCAAGGTAGACGGTTACTTTTCCTTCCTTATCTTCGGTCACTCTCACCCTTATCTTTCGTGGAGGTTTCTCAATTCCTCTACTCCAGACCCTTTCGTTTACCTCATTACTAATGACTAGCCTTCTGGCCTCCGCGTCCTCTTCTTCTAAACCTTCACCGCGCAGTTTCATATGTCTTTCAACAAAACTTTCAATCAAACGTATGGCTCGAGGTGCCCGTTTTCTTCGCGGGGAGATCCAGGCTCTGCTTAGGGGGATGGTGTAGAGTCTTTCTTCAACGATCTCTTCCTCGACTTCTTTTTTCTCAGGTTTTTCAACCTTTTCTTCTACCTCAGCTTCTTCAGCTTCCTCTGTTTCCTCGACTTCTTCTTCGAGCTCTTCTGTTGTCTCTTCTTCGGTTACCGTTTCTGCTATTTCAGCTTCTTCGACTTCTTCTATGGGTTCTGCCTCTTCTGTAGGCGCTTTGCTTTTTTCTACGCCCTCGTCCTCAGCATCTTCGACCTCGTCGGCTTCTTCAGCGTTCTTAGATTCTTTCGGCATCCGCGTTTCCTCAAGCTTTTATCTTTGTTCTTCTCCACCGTCTCCTCTTCGGGCTCGTCCTGACACGCCCTTGAGTTTTTGCAATGACCCACGTGGGAACTGGTTTACTCTCTTTTCCTGCCTTTGCCAACCGACGCTTTTTCGCCGCTGGTTTATTTCTTCCCATCATCAAACCCTCCGAATTTTGGGTTCCCGACGGCCAGACTGCAGTCGCATAAGAATCTCCTTGAGCTGTTCATCAGTTATTGGGATGTTTACTCGGCCCTGTTGTGCGAGCTGGATGAGTTGCAGCTCTATTTGCGAGACGAATTCTGGCTTGACCATCTTCAGGTTGTTTAGGCGCCTTCTGGCGTCAGATGTGAGTATTCGACGAAGGACCGCTTGCTTTTGCATCTCGATCTGTTCTTGCACCTGGGCTCGCTGCTGTTCTTCACCTAGCCTGCGTTTCAGTTCAAGTAGCCTCTTCTTCCGCAGCTCCTCGATTTCGTCCTCGCTCATCCCATGTGCACCTAATATCTTTTCAGCTCCGGGATTCTTGTCTCAAGTTCACTCTTGATCTCCGTTGACAAACTGTCCAAGAGCCGTCTTCCTTCGCTACTGACGACTCTTCCCTTGTTTCTTAAAGGTTCCACAAGTCCCGCAGATTCTAGTTGTTGCAGGGCTTTCCTTATGATGGCGCCGCCTCCTTTCCTAGCGTGTTCGGGTCTCACCCCTCGATCGATTCTTCCGCCGTATTCTGAGCGAAGGCGTTGTACACCTACTGGACCCTTCACGTAGATCTTGCGTAAGAGGGAAGCGCACCTAGTGAACCACCAGTCCGGATTCTGTGGTGGTCTTTCAGCGTGTGATCCCGTCTTCACTAACGCAGCCCATGAAGGTGGAGCTATCACCTCATGTTCCTCTTTCAGACGGTTCGCTAACTTTGCGATTAGAATAGAGGCGGGAACGTCGTAAGGAGTTGGCAAGACTCTTCTCCTTTAACCAAGTTTTCTCTGACTAAATACGAAGCGTCTTATAAAGACTTTTCACCTTCTCTTTTGCGGGGTTTATATAATATGAGGGTGTGGCCTCGCACGTCAACCAAGGTTGATTCTGTGTGTTCCGCTATTTTTGAGGCCACACCTTTTGCTTTTTCTTCCCTAAGTGCACTTTTCAATATCTTCACTTTCACCATCTGCTTCTTCTCCAGTTGCCGAGAGACTTCCTCTACTATCTTTTGGGTTGCACCGTCCTTTCCAACCCATATCGTTGGCTTCTCCGCATTCATCTCACGTTTTATCCGACGCTTCATTCTTGGTGTTATCAATTTCTCTGCCTCTTTAGGGGTATACGTGAGTGTTTGCCGCAATTAAAACATGTGACGACAACGTGTGGCTCCCGTCTTGTCTGGATTCGGACACGGCAATTCACGCCAGGCAAGATGAAACCTTTACAATGCCTGCAGACCAACCTCCTATATTCTCTGGGAAGCCGTACTTTAGTTGCCATAGCAATCCTTCGCGCAACTTCGACGTAACGTTGCGCCTGCAGAGGATCTCCGTGAACAACCTCTTTGGCGAGTTCAAAAAGGGTACGAATGCGTTGTAGTGCTATCTGTTTCTTAGTGTCCATTTTCAATGGAACTCTTTACGCATATTTCCTTAAACCTTTATTAAAACAGAACCCTCCATGCAGTGAAGGAATAAACTTGTTGACATTCATATTGGCTGAGTCCGCGCTCGAAACAATTCCGCGAAGCCTGTGGACGCATCCAGTCATTAAGCGTTATGCGAAGAAGCATGAGAAGCCTCCAAAGTTTCTTCTCTTGGACAGATCTTACCACCATGCCGCCATGAAGGGGCTTAAGGAGAGTGAGAAGAGGGGGCGTCCGGACATCGTTCATTTTGCCTTGCTCGAAGCGTTGGGGTCGCCTCTTAACAAGGAGGGGCTCCTGCGAGTTTTTGTTCACACCATCAATGACCACGTCATCAGCGTAAACCCTGAAGCCCGGTTGCCAAAGAATTACAACCGATTCGTAGGTCTGTTCGAACAGTTGTTTCAGTTGGGAACCATTCCCCCCACTGGACCGGTTCTTCTTCGGTTGGAGTGCCAGACTCTGTCTCAACTGCTTCGAGAAACTGAACCCCACTACGTTATGGCCTTTAGCACACAAGGTTCACCCAAGACGTTGGAAAAAGCTGTATCAAAACTCAAAGTCAAAGAACGACCTGCGGTAATAATTGGTGGATTTCCTCATGGCGACTTTTCAGAAGCTACGGTTAAACTGGCCGATGAAGTTGTGTGCGTAGACGTGGAGATATTGGAGGTGTGGACTTTAATTTCCCGAGTGATTTACGAATACGAATGCGCCATTTCGCTGCCCACGAGAAGACTTGAGAAATGACTTTGACATAACATCAAGTTATGGTGCGGTCGCCGGGATTCGAACCCGGGATTACAGGCTTGGAAGGCTTACACCTTTACGGCTGTGTCCTAAACCAGGCTAGACCACGACCGCAAACGCTTGCATTAGAACCAACAAGGTTGTTCAGAAAAATATCTATTACGGTACAAGTCAGGGTGAGACCATGTTGAAGCATTGATTGACCTGAAATGGTTTGGAAAGGCTTATATGGTTGGATAATCCAACCATAACCTATGCGGTCGCTTCCGACTCGACACATCACACTGCTTTCGATTCTAGCCGCTTTGTGTATAAGCATCCAGCTGACCCCACGCCCCCCAAATGTAGAATTCACTTCCTTGATTGTATTCCTTGTTGGCGCTATCTTTGGAATCCCCATCGGGGCAGGGCTCGGCATCTTGGTGATGTTCATTAATGGGTTCTTTTCGCCTTGGGGATTCGCTGGGTTGATGTTGCCTTTCCAAGTGACCGGCATGGCAATAGTTGGAATTGGAGGCGGATTATACGGGCGCAAAAAAGGAGGCTTGTATGACATGGTTTCATGCTTTGAAACTGCAATTTTGGGCGCCTTTCTTACGCTTGTTTTCGATGTGATCACCAACTTTGGAGTCGCCGTATCCTATATGTTGGTTGGAATGCCCCTTTTGGCTGCTTTCATCAGTACAATCATTTCCGGAGCACTCTTCTCGCTGATTCATGTCGTGTCTAACACTGTAGTTTTTGCCCTGATCTTCTTTCCGCTCACAAGCACACTGCAAAGGCTTTTGGGAGGTGAAAACGCTTGGAAAAAAGAACCCTTTCTTACGTAGCTCTAGGTCTCCTGGTCTGGGCAATCTCTGGCACTCTCGTTGCTGGTTACTACCTTACTCAATACAACATCTACTTCACTGAATACAAAAATCTCGCAGATGATCTTGGAACTATCAGCAAAGTGTTGGAATCCATCTCCCTAAGGATTGGCATCCTCATAAGCTACAATAATGGAACAAAGATTTGGCAAAACAATACCGCGATTCCTCTTGCCTCAACGGCGTTTACCGCGATACTTGCAACAGCAGATATAGAGTACGTTGACTACGGAGGAGATCTAGGAATACTGGTCACCTCTATAAATGGCCTAGCCAACAACGACACGCATGGATGGCTCTACTGGTGCTGGGATGCCGAAAATTCAGTGTGGGTGCTTCCCGAATATTCAAGTGCCAAATATATACTCCATCGAGATGATGTAATCGCCTTCACATACGTAAGTTACGCGACGTGGCCGCCTCCGCAACCCACATAAAAGCCTTTAGGGGTTAAACTATAATATACTGACAATTCTGATAGGTTATTGCTTACACCATGGGGAATCATTGGAAGTGGAATCCTTAAAGGTGATAGAGAGGGTCACAAGCAAGATTGCTCCTGGACGTGCACCTTTCTTCACTGAAGCTCACGTAATCAAGGCATTAGAAACGATTGGCACCAGGAAGAGTGTCGGTAGAATAAGACTGTCAAAGGAACTTGGGTTAGGAGAAGGCGCAACAAGAACGCTTGTCAAGCATTTGAAAAGGGAGAAGCTAGTTCAAGTTTCCAGAAAAGGAATCGTGCTTTCGGAATCTGGCAGAAAGTTGTTCTTGGAATTGAGGTCCCACATCAGCGAAGGAGTTGAGATTCCGCCCAGTTCCTTAACAGTGGGATCCTATAACGTTGCAGTTCTTGTGAGAGACAAGGGCCACGCGGTAAAGCATGGTTTGGAACAAAGAGACGCAGCGATACGAGCAGGAGCATTAGGAGCCACAACCTTAGTCTTCTCCCAAAGCAGGTTAATCATGCCTGGCGTCGAAGAAAATGTCTTCAAAAGCGTTCCATCAATTCATGACATCCTATTGTCCAAACTCAAACCCAAAGAAAATGATGCCGTAATAATAGGCAGCGCTGAAGACAAGAAGACAGCTGAACTCGGCGCCAAAATGCCAGCCTTTGACCTATTGAAACGCTCCCAGTGACAACCTGGATTTTTTCATTATACAACAACACTGTTAGTGCGCGCGCAAGTTCTTCGAACAGCCAAAGATTTGGGATTACCTATTCCAAACGTTTCTGAGAACGCCCTAAAAGAAGCAGTAAAACTACTACAGTTTCCTTCAAATAAAACAAAACCAATGTAAAAAGAGGGAAGGTTGCTTTAGCTTCTCCGTCAACCAGACAAGTCACATGTTACTTTCAGAAGTATTTCTTGGTGGCGAAGGCCGCTATCGTCGGACCTATGATTATCGCAACTGCTATCAACGCGGCTGCTTTTGACATATCGTCTGTTATTCCAAAGATATCTATGCCCCAGTTGGCGATTCCCAGCGCAATGACAGCTAAGATTATCGCAATGACGAGGCCGAGCAGGCTGACTCCAAATTCTTTTGCTGAGGAGACTGTTTGTCCAGCCATTCAAATCCCCAGCACTATTGGTTTCTCTATGTACGCTTATAACAATTTGTCTGAAGGCAGCGATACGTCTTGCTGCTTGGTGCGGCCGCCGGGATTTGAACCCGGGTCGTCAGCGTGGCAGGCTGATGTCCTAACCAAACTAGACTACGGCCGCCGCCTTTCTATCGCTAAACTACAGGTTCAACTGGATTCTAAAAACCTTTTCCGGAAAATGGCTAATGCAAACCCGTTGAGAATTGGTTGATGACCAAGTGGTGAGACCATTACACTTCGCACCGAAGACTTTCATCGGAGAGGATGGTTGAGAAGTCATTTTCCGCTCACTTCGATGGGAGGATTTATGCGTGCGCATGGCGCCAGCAGTCCTCAGAATGGTATCTGCAATAGTTGAAAGGTACTTGTAGTCGTGCGTACATTATTAGAAGTTTATAAATTGCAACTTGACTATAACTACAAACTTGGAAACTCTATTGAATGGTAAGCATGTAGAGAGAGTGTTGGCATCTTGAGGGAAGAAGACCTCGAAAAGTTGGCTAGAGAAGGCAAGCTGCAAGACACCTTGAAAGAACTGAAGAAGCTGTCCGAGACTTGGAAGAAGATGGCGGATGAGCACAAGAGCATTCTGTCTGGTTATGCAAGCATTAGACCAGGCGTAGCAGATTCGATGGAAGCTATCATTGAGAAGGAGAAGAAACTGTCAGATACGTTTCAGAGGGACGTCAAACAGATAGAGGAATACTTGGCAAAGAGAAAGCATAGACACTAATCGAAGTATGCCCGCACGTATTGCGCGCGCGCAAGCAACACTTCAGTACTTGATTTCTACAAACATCTTGGATTTCAAGAAGATGACGTAATCAGTTTAAGTATGAGAATGAAACGAGTATTCAACACAGTGCTCCAGACCCTGCACTACAGAGAAAACTGCGCGGGCGAGAATCAGGTGGGGATTCAAGTCGAAGAATTGAAGCAAATAAACGAAGAAACCAGAAAATCCTTCAACTTGGCCGCTGAGAAATACTTTGAACTCTTCAAAGACGAAATGAAACAGAAGCAATATGATCGAGCGCTTTTAGACAGATTCGCAGGCAATTTTGATTCTGAATCGACAATCTGTGATTTGGGATGTGGTCCTGGCCACATCACAAGGTACCTTTTTGATAAAGGGCTAAATGTTTTCGGAATAGACATATCTGAAAGGTGCATTGAAATCGCACGAAGAGAAAACCCGAAAATGCGATTCCAAGTCATGGACATGGCGAGGTTGGATATTGCAGACGAGTCGATTGACGGAATAGTGTCTTTTTACTCAATCATACACACTCCCAAACGATTTGTGCACATATTGTTTCGCGAATTTAATAGAGTGCTCAAGAAAGGCGGCCAGATCCTCGTTGTGGTGAAGAAAGGCAGCACAGAAGGGTATGTGGACGAGTTGGTAGGGTTCAAGACACGCTTGTATTTCACTACTTTCACCGAAGAAGAATTGGAGACCTACCTACAAACCTCTGAATTCGAGCTGATCTTTCTGAAAACCAGGGAGCCTTACGACTTTGAGATACCCCTCAAGAGAATCTATGCTGTGGGGAAAAAGCGGTTGCATTGACAGAAAGCGAGTTCAAAGACGGAAGTTGGAGTATGTCTGCTCCACTCGCTTGACCCTCTATACAATGCCCTGAATATGCGCGCAAAGCAGGGTAGCGTTCAAAAGATGGCTATGTAGGAGTTGTGATTACAGATTCAGCCGTTCTGAGCAAGACTGTGTCCCACATTTCCAGATAAAGAAAAATGTCATTTTTCAGCCTCTCAAAAAGCTTCATCCGAGACTTGATTTTGCTCAAATCTCTATCTGTCATCTTGATTTTACCACTAAGAAGGCGTTGGATGATTCGCCGCTCTCTATCTGTGAAGATATAAGTCCTCATGATGACCCCGCCAAGTCTACAGTAGGGAAGACTATAAATGCCTTTGCGTCTACGCGCGCGTTCAAATACGTATGCGATGTTGAAGACGCTAAGCTCTTTCATAAGTGCACCTGAACTGTCGCGGGTTTATGCCAAACGCATGTTGTGGTGCCGAGGGCCGGACTTGAACCGGCGACAACCCGGTCTTCAGCTTCACC
>CAYGAE010000043.1:0-12511 GCA_964347855.1 uncultured Candidatus Bathyarchaeia archaeon | reverse complement strand
TGCCAATAATGAGGTACACAGAAAAAGATGGTGGAAGATACATAGCATCCGCCGTGTCAATCGTGAAAGACCCTGAGTTGGGGAGAAACACGTGTTTCCACAGGTTGATGTTGCTGGATAAGAACAAGTTCGTAGCCAGAATCGTTGAAGAGAGAGGAACCGATACTGCCCTTAAAAAGTCTGGTGGCGAACTCGACATAGCAATGTGTGTGGGCAACTCGACTGCTGTTCTTCTTGCTGCTGCGACATCTCTGCCGAAAGGCGTTGACGAATTGGGAATGGCCAATGCATTAGAAAAGACAGAATTGGTGAAGTGCAGGACCATTGATGTTGAGGTTCCACGAGACTGTGAGATTGTATTAGAGGGAAGAATAACAAAAGAAGTAGCCGCAGAAGGGCCATTCTTAGATCTGACAGGAATTGTTGACAGGGTAAGGCAGCAACCCGTAATCGAAGTCAAATGTATCACTCATAGAGGAAAGCCGATTTACCAAACCATACTGGCTGGAAGAAATGAACATAAGTCATTGATGGGTATGCCTAGAGAACCGACAATATTTAATGAAGTGAACAAGGTTTGTCAATGTAAGGATGTTTACATAACTCCTGGGGGTTGCAGCTGGCTCCACGCGGTGGTGCAAATAAAGAAGCAGAATCCAGATGATGGAAAGAAAGCGATCAAGGCAGCTTTTGAGGGTCACAAGTCATTGAAGCACTGTGTCATTGTAGATGACGACATAAACATCTATGATCAAAACGATGTTGAATGGGCCATTGCAACAAGGTTTCAAGCAGATAAAGAAGCTGTTATCTTGCCAAACCAAAGAGGATCTTCCCTTGATCCTTCTGGTGATTTAACTGAAGGAAGAAAAGCGCGAACCTGCAAGACGGGATTAGATGCGACGATTCCGTTCAAAGCAACAGGTAAAGGGTTTGAAAAAGAGGAATACCGAAGAGTTGATCTAGACAGATTCTTGTGATCATATGAACCTCACAAAACAAGAAGAAAGAATGCTGGACGGAGAACAAGGCTACGCGGTAAAGAAGTCTATGGAGATACTTGTCGCTTTAGGAAATATTTACGACGCTGAGAAACTCATCAGTGTAGGTTCTGTTCAAGTGGCAGGCGTATCATACCATAACCTTGGAGATGCTGGTCTAGAATTTCTGAATGAATTAGCAAAGGACGGAAGGGTCAGAGTACTTACAACTTTGAACCCAGCTGGGATGGATCTGGAGGATTGGAGAAGACTCGGAATCTCCGAAGAGTTCGCGAAAAAGCAAAACTTGGTCATAGATGCTTTCAGGAGAATGGGCATAATCATCTCTTGTACATGCACGCCTTACCTGATAGGGAATCTACCAAGATATGGAGAACACATCGCCTGGTCCGAATCCTCTGCAGTCACTTTCGCCAACTCAGTTATCGGAGCAAAGACAAATCGAGAGGGAGGCCCCTCAGCGCTTGCAGCAGCTTTCGTTGGCAAAACACCATATTATGGGCTTCATCTCGATGAGAACAGAGTTCCCGACATTCATGTAGACGTGAGGGCTCAATTGAGAAAATTCTCAGATTGGGGAGCTCTCGGGTATTGTGTTGGCAGAAAAACCGAAAACAAGATCCCATACATTACAGGCATAAAAGCCGCAGATTTGGATGAGCTGAAATCGTTCTGTGCCTCAGTGGTGACTTATGGTTCAAAGCCCCTGTTCTTTATGAGGGAACTTACTCCTGGATCCGAAAGACATAATCCCCCGAGAGAAAAAGTCACCATCGAGGATAGAGACATAAAAGAAGCGTATGAAAGCATCAACGACGATGTTGATACCATTGATTTTGTTTGCATAGGCTGTCCTCACTGTTCAATCAAAGAAATCGCTGAGATAGCGGAACAATTGAAGAACAAGAGAATAGCTCCAACCACTGAATTCTGGGTTGCAACTTCAAGACAAATGAAACAACTCGCTGACAAACGAGGGTACACGGCGATCATCGAAAAAGCTGGAGGAAAATTCGCTTGTGACACTTGTATGGCAGTAGCTCCACTGAGAGGAAAATTCGGATCCGTTGCAACAACCTCCGCAAAGGGATGCTATTACTCCAGGCACAACAATATGAAAACAAGATTAGGAAGTTTCGAAGAATGCATAGAAGCCGCGGTGAGAGGAAAATGGAGTTGAAAGGAAGAACCATCTCAAAAGGAGTTGGAGAAGGAGAAGCCCTAACCACCACACAGCCAATCTCATTTTATGGTGGAGTGGACCCAGACACCAGTGAGATAATAGAAAAAGGACACGAACTGCAAGGAAAGAAAGTGAAAGGAAAAATCCTAGTCTTTCCCACCGGGAAAGGATCAACAGTTGGATCCTATACTCTCTACAGAATGAAGAAGAACGGCACAGCTCCAGCGGGGATCATAAACAAAGAATGCGAAACTGTAGTCGCTGTTGGCACAATAATCTCAGGAATAGCTTGCGTTGACAAGATCGATATTTCGACGATAGAAACAGGAGATATTGTTACCATAGAAAATAACGTTGTTAGAATAAAGAAGTAGAGAGTTCCAATGACCTACTCTAGCTTTGCGCGAAGAAAAAAAGGAGAATGATGTGAGAGTTGAGCGTTCGGTCAATTGTTTTGAAACTTGGAGGATCGGTCATCACAGTAAAGGACAAACCATTCACGGCGAACAAAAGGGCGATGACGAGATTAGCAGCTGAAATCAAACGCGCCGATGTTGATTCCTTAATACTGGTGCATGGAGGCGGTTCCTTCGGTCACCCAGTTGCAAAGGAGTATAGAATAAATGACGGCTACCGAGACCCATCCCAGACTATGGGGTTTTCTCTCACGCATCAGGCCATGACCGTCCTAAACAAAATGGTTGTAGCTTCTCTAATCAACCATAATATCCCTGCCATGGAGATGCAGCCCTCATCTTGCATCGTTACGAAGTCCGGTCGAATCGAAGTGATCGAGACGAGACCCTTGACCAAACTGCTTGAAATAGGGCTTGTGCCAGTTCTCTACGGAGACGCCGTCGTCGATTCTGCGAAGGGCTTCGCAATACTCTCGGGCGACCAATTGGTTTCCGCACTGGCAACAAGACTCGGCGCAGACCGCATTGTAATGGGCGTAGATGTCGACGGCCTCTATTCAGCCGATCCCAAGACTAACCTATCAGCACATTTTCTCCAACGAATCACCTTGCAAGAATTGAAGAACCTTCGACACCAACTATCAAAAGCGAAGGTGACCGACGTAACTGGAGGCATGCTTGGGAAGGTTCTAGAATTGGTACCTGCTGTTGAGCACGGAGTTCATTCGACAATTGTAAACGCTACGAAGTCCAATAATGTTTACAAAGCCCTTAAAGGTGAAGAAGTCGTCGGAACAACTCTTGAAAGAGGTTCGGTGGATGCCTAGTCAAGTTGAGGGAAGAAAAGCAGATCACATTCAAATCTGCCTCGAAGAAAACGTTCAAGCGAGAAGAGTAACCACCGGATTCGAAGACGTTTCTTTCGTGCACAAAGCTCTACCCGAAATCAAAAGAGATGACATCGACGTTTCAACAGTCGTTTTCAACCACAAGTTTTTCGCTCCCATAATCGTTGGAGCGATGACTGGAGGTGCCGCAAAAGCCATGAAGATAAATGCCGCTATTGCTGAGGCTGTTGAGGAACTAGGCCTCGGAATGGGGGTTGGCAGTCAAAGGGCTGCCATTGAGAACCCGAAGCTAGAGGAAACCTTTTCTATAACCAGGAAGAGGGCGCCAACAGCCTTTCTCATAGCCAATCTTGGAGGCCCCCAACTCGTTAGCGGATACGGTGTCAACGAAGCCAAAAAGGCTGTTGAGATGATGAACGCAGACGCTCTGGCAATCCACCTGAATCCACTGCAAGAGGCGGTTCAACCTGAAGGTGAAACAAACTACACGGGAGTTGTTGAAAAGATAGGCGAAATCGTTGAAGCAGTTAATGTTCCAGTCATCGCGAAAGAGACCGGGGCCGGTATAGCCGCAGAAGAGGCGAAAATCCTTCAAAAGGCTAATGTTGCAGGTATCGATGTAGCGGGAGCTGGGGGAACCAGTTGGGCGGCAGTGGAGTATCATCGAGCGAAGAGGCTTCAAGACGAGTTTCGTCAGCACCTTGGTGAAACCTTCTGGGACTGGGGTATACCAACAGCCGTAAGCCTAGTCGAGGTGGTTCAATCCGTCAATCTCCCCGTCGTCGCCTCAGGTGGAATTCGCTCCGGGACAGAAGCTGCAAAGGCTTTGGCTTTGGGCGCCAGTTCCATAGGCATGGCTTCGCCAATATTACACCCGGCCACAACGAGCCCAAACAAAGTTAAAAAGATACTACAATTCGTAATTGAAGAGTTGAGAAACGCCATGTTTCTTGTCGGAGCAGAATCAGTCGAAAAACTGAAACGGGTTCCACTGGTACTAACCGGAAAAACAGCAGAGTGGTTACGAATTCGAGGTTTTCAAGCCGAACCGTACGCGAGGAGAAAACCATGAAGACAGCGAAACAAGACATTGAAAAAATCCTCAACGAGAAGATTCCAGTCATTGACAGAGCTATAGAAAAGTACATTCCGAGGAAATATGACCAAGATTCCCTAGTTTTTACCCTCAATCCGCCAAGATACGACTACAATTTGGAAGCCATCAACAAAACCATAGCTGAGCCCCTCTGGGAGTTCTTAGACAGAGGGGGCAAAAGATGGAGACCAACCCTCTTTCTCCTAGTCTGCGAGGCTCTGGGGAGAAACCAAGAAGAGTTCTTGGACTTTGCCATCATTCCGGAGGTTATTCACAATGGATTGCTTCTTATTGATGACATTGAAGATAGTTCAGAACTGCGTAGGGGGAAACCCTGCACCTACAGACTCTTCGGCTTGGACATCGCCATCAATGTTGGTAACGAAATGTTCTATCTGCCTCTCCTAACCCTAATCAAAAACAGAGACAAGCTTCCTCCAGAAATCGCAAACAAAATCTATGAGATTTATGCTCAGGAGATGATCAACGTGGGTCTTGGACAGGCCATGGACATTGCATGGCACAGAGGACATGCAAACGCAGACAAAGTCACCGAGACGCAATATGCCCAGATGTGCGCGTACAAAACTGGAACCATAGCGCGAATGTCCGCGAAGATGGCAGCGGTACTTGCCGGCGCCAACGACGACCTCGTTGAAAAGATAGGGAAATTTGCGGAGTCCATCAGCATTGCCTTCCAGATACAAGACGACATTTTAGACCTCGTTGGCGAAAGATTCGCCGAAAAGAAAGGCGGTCTCGGTCAAGACATATCCGAAGGAAAACGCAGCCTGATGGTTATTCACGCGCTAAGGAATGCAAAACCCACTGATAGAAGACGCCTCCTCGAAATCATCAATATGCACACAACTGACCAAAAGTTGAGAGACGAAGCGATAAACATCATCAAAAGATGCGGCTCAATGGAATACGCAAAAGAGTTCGCACGAAACATTGTAAAAGAGAGTTGGGGAGAAGTTGACCCGCTTCTACCACGCTCTGACGGGAAGGAAAAGCTGAGAGCCTTCGCAGTTTACCTAGTTGAAAGAGAAATATAATGCTACACAGATGCAGCTTTGAGCGATTTTTTCATCTGTACATTTGAGTAGAAACTGACATTCAGTAACATCATTTCAACAAGACATCAGGCTGTGGGTATTAATTCGCGCGCGCATTGATTTCGAACGGTGCAGAAGATTAATTATCCGTAATCCAGTTTTCTCTTGTTATGGACACCCTCAACTTCATTGCAACAGTTATTCTCATAACAGCTTCTGGCGCCTTGGCTCCAGGGCCTCTGTTTTTCACAACTATCTCTCACGGTACTCGCTCTGGAGCAAAGGGTGGCTTGATATTCTCAATCTCACACACTTTGGTTGAGTTCACGATTGTCATATTGCTGGCTTTGGGGCTGCTTACAATTGCCAATGAGCCCATTGTTGAGTTGACCGTGGGAATCGCAGGAGGGATAGTTCTGATTGGTTTTGGCGCTGCGCAAATCCGCCAATCCCTAGTATCCGCATTCGATGAGACTAAATCCAAAAAGGTGACAACCAAAAATCTTCTATTAGTAGGATTAACATTTACTGGCTTGAATCCTTTCTTCATTGTCTGGTGGCTCACCGCTGGCGCGCAACTGATTCTCCTTGCTTTAGAATTCGCCGCCTTAGCTGGAGTTGCCGCCTTAGCTGGAGTTACCTTCATGTATGTCTGCCACGTTTGGATGGATTACGTCTGGCTTACGTCTATTGCCCATTTTGCGAAGATGGGAACGAACGTTATAGGATTCAAATGGTACCGAATCTTGATGGCGATATTCGGAGCGGTGTTAATCTATTTTGGACTTACCTTCTTGGTCACCGCTCTAACTTCTTGACTCGATGCGCGCGCGCATGACAAAAGTCGTTGCGAAAAGATTGAATGCCTCCATGAAGTACGGAAGGAGCAATAAGGCTAATAATAATCGTGAGCCATAGGTCAGCAATGTTGTAGCCCTCTTGAACTCGAGTGACAAGCCTTGAAGTCAGATGAAAACGCAAAAGTCAGGACGACAATTCAGAAGTTCGCGCTTCTAAACGCCCTCGCTCATGACGGAAAGGCTAGAGTGCAGTCTGTCCTTGGAAAACTACTCGCAGAATGTCCCAATCTTAAAGGAATGCTAACAGAAGTGAATTCCATGGTTGCCGAAGTAGTTCAAGAGGTTAACAGACTCTCACTCGACGAGCAAAGGAAGACTGTGGAGAAGAGATGGCCAGAAGCACTAGCAAAAGAAGCGCGCGTTGAAGAGAAGAGGATGCTCCCCCCTTTGCCCAACATTGAAAAATACACACGGGTCATCACCCGTTTCGCGCCAAATCCAGACTGCCTCTTACATCTAGGTTCGGCTAGAGCCATCATCCTCTGCTACGAATACGCAAAAATGTATTCCGGCTTATTCTATCTCCGCTTCGAAGATACAGATCCGAGACTGAAGAAATCTGCCTTGAAGTTCTACGACCTCATAAGGGAAGATATAACCTGGCTTGGATGTAAATGGGACGCCGAATTCATCCAAAGCGATAGGCTTCCGCTATATTATGAACACGCAGAAAACATCCTTCGAGATGGTAATGCCTACGTCTGCATGTGCAACCGCGACGAGTTTCGAGAAAAAGTAATGAAAAAGCAGTCGTGTCCTGATAGAAAATTACCGTCGAAAGAAAACCTTGCCCGCTGGAAAAGTATGTTGGACGGATCTTGTGGCGTAGGCGAAGCCGTTGTGAGAGTCAAAACAGACTTGGGCCACCCGAATCCGGCAGTTCGAGACTGGCCAGCCTTAAGAATCATCGACACAAAAAAGCATAGCCATCCAAGAGTGGGAAGCAAGTATCGTGTTTGGCCACTCTACAATTTTGCCTGCGGTATCGACGACCACTTGTTGGGCATAACCCACATAATCCGCGGTAAGGAGCATTTGACCAACCAGATACGACAAGAGTATATGTATCACCACTTTGGGTGGCAGTATCCAGAGGCCATTCACTATGGTAGGCTAAAAATAACTGGAGCGTATCTAAGCAAGTCCAAGATTCTGCAAGGACTCAGAAGCGGCTTGTTTAAGAGTTGGAGTGACCCGAGACTAGCCACTTTTGCAGCTCTGAGGAGGAGGGGGATAACATCCGAGGCGATCAGCCGGTTGATAATTGCCGTCGGTCCTAAACCTGTTGATGTGGTATTGAGTTGGGAAAATCTCTACGCCTATAACCGAAAGATAATTGATCGGACTGCTAATAGATACTTCTTTGTCCATAATCCAATCCCGCTACGAGTAAAGAACATTCCACACGCCTTTGAGGCTAAGCTCCGTTTACATCCGGATGACCCGGAAAGGGGCTTTCGCCGCTTTGAGATAAAACCAAAGAAAGGCCTCGCATCGTTTTTGATTTCGAGTGCTGATACCAACATTTTGAGAAGTGGAAAAAACATTCGCTTGATGGGACTCTTCAACATCCAAGTTGAAAAGACCGAGAAGAAACTGATTGATGCTACCTTTCTCAGCGAATCTTACAAGGATGCGAAGAAAGTCGGTGCGCCCTTATTTCATTGGATTCCAGCGGGGACTGGATTGCCTTGTGAAGTTGTAATGCCTGACGCTTCGGTGGCTCAAGGAATAGCTGAGGACTCTTGCAGAAATCTGCGTCCGCAAAGCATCATCCAATTCGAGCGTTTCGGTTTTGCCCGAGTGGATCATCTAAACAAGAGGATAATCACCTATTTTGCCCATCGCTAGTGCACCAAAAAAGGCGTTACGGAGAGAATACGAAACATTCATAAGCGCTTCTGGTGATAAAACTCAGCAAATTAACAAAAGGGTGAAGGCTCAAATGTCAAAACCATTCTACGTAAAATTTGAAGCCCCAAAGGAAATCGTGGACGCAGCCTATGAAGCCCTGCAAATAGCAAATCAGACAGGTACAGTTAGAAAGGGAACAAACGAGACAACAAAAGCCATAGAACGTGCCCAAGCAAAACTGGTCGTAATCGCAGAAGACGTAGATCCTCCCGAAGTCGTGGCTCATCTACCAATACTGTGCGAAGAAAGAAAAATCCCCTATATCTTCGTCCCAAGTAAAGAAAAACTCGGAAACTCAGCTGGAATAGACGTCCCAGCAGCCGCAGCCTGCATAAACGAAGTCGGAGATGCAGCCGCTCTCATTAAAGAAATATCAAGCCGAATCGAGGAAATCAAGAAGAAGGGCATCGGTGGATGAGCAAGAAAGAGAAGGAAGAGACAGAAGAAGAACTAACCCCCGCAGAAGTCATACAAGTGATCACTCGCACAGGAGTCACGGGTGAAATCGCCCAAGTCAGAGTGAGGATACTCGAAGGAAGGGACAAAGGACGCATCATAAGCAGAAACGTGAAAGGTCCAATACGCCCCAATGACATCCTCATGCTGAGGGAAACGGAACGGGAAGCCAAGAAGATCCGACGATAGTACACGGTGGCTTGCCGGTGCCAAGGCCCAGACCCTGCTCCTTCTGTGGACACGAATTTCCTCCCGGGACAGGAATTATGTACATCAAGAATGATGGAACGATCCTATGGTTCTGCTCCAGTAAATGTAGAAAGAGTTCTGTAGAGTTGAAACGGGACTCCCGGAAGGTTAAATGGACAAAATATTATGGAAGAGAAGAGAAAGGGAAAGCTTGAACAGCGATCGTTCCTAAGATTTTTGAAAAACGACAAGGAGAGTGAGCAATGAATATCGTCGTGGTCGGGCCTCCTGGAGTAGGCAAAGGAACCTACGCTGAGATCCTTTCAAAGAAGTATAGCATTCCAAAGATATCTAGTGGAGACCTCTTCCACAAGGCCATCAGAGACCAAACACCGCTTGGAAAGCAGATCAAAGATTACGTGTCCCACGGAGAGTTGGTTCCCGACGAAATAGTGATCGAGCTCATAAAGGAGAGACTGCAGAGGCACGATTGTGAAGAAGGCTTCCTCCTAGATGGTTTCCCAAGGACCATTGCCCAAGCGAAAGCCATGGAGGAGTTCAAGAGGATCGATAGTGTGCTGAATTTTGTTGCTCCAGACGAAGAGATCTTGTCCAGACTCGCTGGCAGGAGGACCTGTAAAAAGTGTGGAGCAATATATCATCTGAAGAATCGGCCACCGAAGGTTTCTGGAGTCTGCGACAGGTGTGGTGGGAAGCTATACCAACGTACAGATGAGACGCCTGAGGTTGTCCGAAATAGGCTGAAGGTTTATCGGGAGAAGACGAAGCCTGTGATTGGTTTTTTCAGGGAGAAGGGTTTACTTGCTGATATTGATGCGAGTTATCCCTATGAAGAAATCAACAAGGTCATCGCTCAGTGCGATGAGGTGCTTTCGGCGATTCGCTAGCTGGTAATCTCCTTCCAGAGTTCTGCGTTTTCGACGCAGCCGATGTCTGCGCCGTGAAAGTCTCCATTGAAGTAGCTGTAGGATCTGGCTCGGCAGCCTCCACATATGTATTTGTCTCGGCAGTTTCCGCATCCTATTGTGTGGCCGTTCACTCTGTAGGTTTCCAGTTTCTCTCTTGTTCTCAGTTCCCAGAGCAGTTTGTTGTTGTCCCAAATATGTTCGAAGTCGTCTTCCAAGATGTTCCCTAAAATCGTGTTTTGGTTAGTTGGGAAGAAGACGCAGGGTTTTATGTCTCCATTTGGTTCCAGTCCGATGTAAAGACGTCCTGCTCCACATCCGCCTAGGAAGTTGGCTGCTACTTCAACCCCTCTCTTAGCGGCGTAGTGGGCTGAGACTGTGTAATCCTCTCCTTTCTCTCTTGCCAGCCTCTTTACTACGCTTGCGAACTGGGGGCATGTACTGAAGACTCTGTCTACGCTTAGGTTGGTTTTCCCGGTGGTTGCTTCTTCCTCCTTTGCCTTCAAGTATACATTAACCAGTTTTCTTCCCATGGTTTCTAGGAGGTGGAGTCTTTCTTTTGGGTCTAGATCAAGTCTTGTGTGTTGTTTGGCTCTTCCAGTTGGTACATAGTTGAAGTGCATGAATCTGGCGCCGAGTTGGTCTGCGAGTTCCAGTATTTTGGGTGTCTCGGTTAGGTTTTCCTTGTGGGCTGTCGCTGCGATGCAGGTGTCTAGGCCTTCATCGATGCAGTTCTGTATGCCTCTCATGGTCTTTTCGAAGCAACCTGGGACCCTTCTGAAGGCTTCGTGGACTTCCTGAGTCGCCCCGTCGAGGCTTATTTCAACATAGTCTATGCCTACTTCCTTGAGCATTTTCGCAGTGTCCTTTGTTATGAGGGTGCCGTTGGTAGCGATGCTTACGTAGGGTATGTGCCTTTTGGCGTACGCGGCAACTTGGTAGAAGTCCTTTCTCATGAGGGGCTCTCCTCCTGAAAAGGATAGGGCAGGTAGGCCGATGTTGGCAATTTTTGATAGCGCATCTATCGCGACGTGTGCCTCTTCCGTTGTCAGTTCTGGTCTGTGGCCTCCTGCGTCTTCGTAGCAATGTTTGCATTTGAGGTTGCACAGATAGGTGAGGTTCCAGACGATTTCGAAGGGGCCTGCAGGGGTGAAGGGGATTCTTATGCCGTATTTTTTGATGCCTCTCATCATGAGGGTGAAGCCTTTCAGCCAAGCGTCACTGTATTCCTGTCCTAGAAACATGTTTTTCATGAAGCCTTTCTCTGCCCGCATGAGTCTGCTGCCTACTTTGTAGAAGGGGTTGGCTATCATGTGGTTAAGGTGGCTGCAGCTGTTGCAGAATCTGATTTCTTGGCCGAGGAAGTGTTTTAGGGAGTTTATGAGGAGGCTTCCATCTTGTTGGCATTCTATGTCGAACTTTTCTATGATGGATTTGAGGAGAGGGTTTATGGTTGACAAGAGGGCGTTTTCGAGCGACTCTATCTGCATAGATCTCCTTCCAACCCTATCAAGTTTGAAGTATCTTTCTTTAAAAGTCTGTGGTTAAGAGACTTGATGAGTCCAGTAGGGCTGCATGCTGTTTGAAAAGAAAGAGAGTGTTCAGTGTTTACGTATCTTGCTATTGCCTTTCCACATTCGGGAAAGTGAATATGGGTTGATAGACGTTAAGAATGAGAGCTATCTCATGATGTTTTTTCCATTGCCAAGTGTTTCAGGGATAAGGGCTTGACGACAAATCCTTTTAGGCTTATTAGCATGCTATCATACTCTTGTATGTTCATCTGCCAATGCTGGACTTGTTCTCTTACGAATTTGGAATACTCCGTATAATCTCTGTGTAGAGATATCATTACCCCATTCTTTCCAAATCCTTCAGCACCTGCTACAAATATGATATTGGGAAATTTCACCATCCATTCTTCAGCTTCCTTAGCTGATTCAGCAGTTACTGGATTCTTTGTTTTGACGCAAGAAATCGCCATGATTTCATATCCCATTTTTACAAAATCAGGTATTATGGTAAATTCTCGTATCATTCCCTTCTTCACAAGATTATTTCGTCTTCTGGTCACAGTTGGCTGTGAGACCCCCAGAATCTTCGCGAGCTCTCTGTCACTTCTTTTAGAATCCTTCAGCAATTCAGAGAGAAGTTTCCTCGTTAGGTCCTTCTTCATTCATAACAGCTCCTCAAAGATACCTCTTCATGACTCGTCACTAGATTAGTATTTCGGTTCGGCCGTTGCTACCTCCCACAGTGAATATGTGTTGACGATTGTTAGCTTTCCTCTTTTGGTTTTTCTTTCGCTTATCTTTCCGCTCAAAGCATTTTCTGAACATGCACGCGCATACGCCAAAGGTTTTCGCGCGCACGTCAGTAGCCCCATTGCGTCGCACGACCCTCAAGCAGGATGTTACTGTTGCATCACAGTCACATATCGCGCACGCCCATTTGATGCCACTGACGGACCGGGATATGTTTGGCACTGCCACATCCTTGACCACGAGGACAACGAAATGATGCGCCCATACATAGTCCTCCCCGAAGCAGACGACGAGTAGAAG
>CAYGAE010000042.1:0-12779 GCA_964347855.1 uncultured Candidatus Bathyarchaeia archaeon | reverse complement strand
TCACGGGCGGTTGTCCCGTAAGGCACGATGTAGGCGTCAGGAAGAACGCGGCCAGTGTGATCACTGAGGCGCTCTATATCTTCAACTGGATAGACCACAATCATGTTCAAGAGTTTAAAGAAGGCCATGTTTATGGCCTCCTGGACGCCTGTTGAGCCAAACTTTCTCAGCACCTTCTCCTGAACAACCTTCAACGCCTTACTTTGGGTTTCCGTCAATTCCTCCGGCTTCTGGACAGAGAAGTTACAGTCGCCTGGCTTGTAGTCTATGAGTCCTTTTTCAGCCGCTCTCCTCAGCGCCAGTTCGGCTTCAGCAGAACAAAGAGTGACCACATAGTCCAATCTCTTCAGCTTTTCGGCGTTTTCCTCTGCCGTAGGAAGGTCGATCTTATTCGCTGCAACGAGCATTGGTTTGGAGATATTTCTCAAGGCGTCTAGAAATTTGACAAGTTCGTCATTACTCCACTGGGTGGGTTTATCCGCGTTCAACTCCGTTTTTCTTAGCGCCTCGATGATTTGCCCTCTCTTTATGGCAAGGCCGCTCAGCCTAGTCTCAAGAAGGGAAACGAGGTCTGTTCTTCCCGCCTCGGCTGTTCGTGCGAGTTTTGGCCAGTCTTTTTTCATTATTTGGGCGAGCCACATGGTTATCTCGGTCTCTAGGAATTTTACGTCTTCTGCTGGATCGTGAGAACCTAGCTTGCATATTCGTCCTTCTGAGTCTGTTGCTCCTGCTGCGTCAACTATATGGATGAGGGCGTCTGCCTTTCTAATCTCATCTAAAAACTGATTTCCCAACCCTCTTCCCTGCCACGCCCCTGGCACTAGTCCGGCGCAGTCAATCAGTTCCACGGGAACTAATCGTATTCCGTTCAAACATATCGAGTTACTCGGGTTGTCCTTCACGCCAAATTCAGTGCAGACGCAGGGTGTTCGGATGTAGCCGATTCCTCTATTCGGCTTGATGGTAGTAAAGGGATAACTCGCAATCTCCGCTGGAGCAAGGGTTGCCGCCGAGAAGAAGGTTGACTTTCCAGTATTGGGCTTCCCCACTATGCCCAACAGTTTCGAATACGATTTTGCACTCATACCTTCAACAACCAGTTTTTCACTAACCTGTTACACGCGCAGCAATTTATTCTCTATTCCTCGAATGTGATCATACAGAGTACAACGTAAGAGGTACACGGGGCACTATTCGGCTTTTCAATCCGTTCCACGACTGTACGCATTCGCATAGGTCAAAACTGCACAAAGCTTAAAAATTCAAGTGCGTGCCTCTGTTGTTTAGAGGTTGACCTTCATGAGCGCTAGGGAAATGACACGACAAGCCCGGGCTTTTGTCCTTATCGAAACAGACCCCGGAAAAGAAAAAGAGGTAATGGAAAAACTCTTGAAGTTCGATGAAGTTAAAGAAGTTCACCTGTACGCGGGAGAGATGGATCTAATCGCAGTATTGGAAACCGAGCGTGAAGTGGTCGTTCCGGGCTCTAAGAAGATTACAGATTTCGTTATTGACAAGGTTCAAAGTATCGCCGAAGTCCAAGATACTGAAACAATAATACCAACATATTCAAAAACCAAGTGGACTAGAGAATCTTAACTGCCTTGGGCACATCGACTAATCATTTTTTTGTTAGCCAAGCTTCTTGCGTATTCAAGACTCGGAAGTACTCATCAAATCCCATACCGAGCCCCGCGCAACATCTTTGTTATTTTGGCCACAAGATGATGGCTAGTATTATCACAATGATGGCTATGACGATTCCAGCGATTATGAGAACGTCGTATCTTCCCATCGGCGCATTTCCTTCAACAACTTCCCCACTGGATCCATTTAAGATCACGGGATAAAGCTTGTTTTTGTATTTGTAGCGGATAAACCAGAAGGGGATAGTCAGAAGCTGAGCTTCGCCTACGTGCACATTGGTGTTGATCGACTGCAGTTGGTCCACTTCCCTAGAAGCCATGCCGCGATGATAGTTTCGAATGCCCACCTCCGCTTCTTTCTTGGCCAGCGCTTCATGCATGTCGCCGTTGATCAGTATGGCTCCTGGAGAGATGTTTTCAATTTGGAAGGGAACTTTACGATCAATGGAAAGCTCAAGTTTTCCTAAGGGAAGGCTCATCCCTTTTGTTGCCAGGACCTTCCAATCGATAACATCCGAGAAGTGTCCCGACTTGTCTATCCAGCGAACCTTTCTAATGCGCGCGCCGCGACGTGTTCTTCTTTCGGCCTCCACAATTTTGCTCTTCCCGTGATAAATGGTATCTGCACTTACGTTGACGAGCCATATAGGCACGAACTTCAATTCCCTTTCAGCGATCTCCGATTTTTCGGCTAGGTCTCCGGCCTTGAAGAGTCCCTTCCTCATCCAGTCACGCGTTGCCTCTTGGATTTCGGTTTCATTGTAGTTATTTACCAGCAGGAAGTGTTTACCTCGAGCTATCTCCTTATATTCGCCCTCTTTAAGCATCGAGAAAGTGTACCCACAGTACTTACATGTGAAAAGAGTCTCACCCAAACTGTAGTCGATAGGCGCATTGCAGTGAGGACAATTCAACAACTTCAACTGTTGAGACGATTTTTGATCATGGCTAACATTCTTCAACGAGTGTCCTTCCACTAAGATCACTAAACTGCCAACACCCTATTAGAGAATGCCAACTATTTGAGAATGTTGCCTTCATCAATAACGTTAAAAAGGTATGGAGTATTTTATCGCAACTAAGAGGAACAAAAACTCCAATTCCAAAGCAATTCTGAGAGAAGTGGCTTGAAGGTGGAAGAACCAAAACTTATTGAAATGTACCGAAAAATACTTGAAATACGGCATTTCGAAGAGAAAGCCTACGAACTCTACGGCCGAAACCTAGTTCCAGGAACCCTGCACCTGTACGCTGGACAGGAGGCAGTGGCAGTCGGCGTCTGCGCCAACCTGAGAAAAGACGACTACATAACGAGTACCCATCGCGGCCATGGCCACTGCATCGCAAAAGGCGCCAAACTTGAAAGGATTCTAGCTGAGATACTGGGTAAGAAGAGCGGCTACTGTAAGGGTAAGGGCGGTTCAATGCACATCGCCGACTTCGGCGTAGGAATGCTGGGCGCGACTGCTGTTGTTGGAGCCGGAATCCCCATAGCCGCTGGCGCCGGGCTCTCAATCAAGCTCCGCGGAACAGACCAAGTCGTAGCCTGCTTCTTTGGAGAAGGCGCTTCAAACCAAGGAACCTTCCACGAAGGGATAAACATGGCGTCTATCTGGGCGCTTCCTGTGCTTTTTGTCTGTGAGAACAACTTGTACGCCATGGGCACCCGACAGTCAAGGGTTATGAATATAGAAAACGTGGCCGACCGAGCCGCAGCGTACGGGATCCCAGGTAGGGTTGTGGACGGAAACGATGTACTTGCGGTTGATGAAGTTGCCCGTGAGGCTGTTGGAAGAGCTCGACGCGGGAAGGGGCCTACATTGATCGAATGTAAAACCTACCGGCATAAAGGTCACTCCAGATTCGACCCCGCAACGTACAGAAGTAAAGAGGAAGTCAAAGAGTGGTTAGAAAGAGATCCTCTTCCCAGATTTAAAGCCAAACTTCTTGAAATGCAGGCCTTAACGGAGCAAGGGGCAAAGGAAATTGAAGAGGCCGTCATGGCTGATGTGGAGAAAGCAGTCAAATTTGCAACGGAAAGCCCCTATCCCGAGCCTCAGGAGGCTTTGGAGGACTTGTATACCTAAGAGTTGTGCGCACATGAGAACAATATCGTATCGTGACGCCCTCCGCGAAGCCTTGCGAGAAGAGATGGCTAGAGACAAGAGCATATTCCTAATCGGTGAAGACGTCGGACGATACTGGAAGGGGGCCTTCAAAGTCACGAAGGGTCTCGCCGAGGAGTTTGGAGACGAAAGAGTTCGGGACACCCCCATCTCCGAGTCAGCCATCATAGGAGTCGCTGTAGGCGCCGCAATAACAGGCATGAGACCTGTCGCTGAGATCATGTTCGGAGACCTCTCAGCCCTAGCAATGGATCAGATAGCCAACCAGGCAGCCAAGCTGAGGTACATGTTCGGCGGTCAGACCAAGGTGCCCATGGTCATGCGAATGCCCTTCGGCGCAGGAGTCAACATAGCCACACATCACTCACAGAGCCTAGAAGCATGGTTCATGCATGTTCCAGGCTTAAAGATCGCGATACCTTCAACCCCCTACGACGCCAAAGGACTGCTGAAGACTGCCATAAGGGACGACAACCCGGTGATGTTCTTTGAACACAAGCTTCTCTATCCTCTTGAGGGAGCGGTTCCTGAAGAAGAGTACACGATTCCGTTTGGTGTTGCAGATGTTAAGAAGGAAGGGAAAGATGTTACGTTAGTTGCCACTCTCTACATGGTTCATAAGGCACTTGGTGCCGCTCAGGAACTCGGTAAGCAGGGAGTCGACGCTGAAGTCATCGATCCCAGAACACTTGCCCCCTTAGACAAAGAAGCCATCATAGACTCAGTTAAGAAGACAGGACGAATTGTCATGGTTACAGAGGACTGCAAAACTGGCGGTGTGAGCGCTGAGATCGCAGCGATTGTTGCCGAGGAAGCCTTGGATTATCTGGACGCCCCAATCAAGCGTGTGGCTGAGCCGGATACCCCGATACCCTTCAGCCCACCACTTGAGCAGTTCGTTTTACCTGACGAAAAGAGAATAATCAAGGCTGTTAAGGAAATCGTATAATCCAACCAGTGAGGTGATAGACGTGGTCACTAAAGTTTTAATGCCTAGGCTCAGTCTGACCATGAAGGAAGGAACAGTAGCCCAGTGGTTTAAAAGAGAAGGCGAGACCGTTAAGAAAGGAGAACCCGTGGTCGAGGTTCTCTCTGAAAAGGTCACCTACGAGGTCGAAGCCCCCGCCTCTGGCGTTCTTCGCAAAATCTTCGCGGAAGAGGGAATGGACGTGCCCGTCGCAGAGACCCTCGGCATCATAACGGCCCCAGACGAAGAGCTTCAGGAAGTTGTTGAGGCGCCCAAAGAGCGGATAGCCGCCTCTCCCGCAGCGAAGAGATTGGCCAGAGAGCACGACATTGATCTGGCTCAGGTGAAAGGCACAGGCCCTGAAGGAAGAATCATTGAAGACGACGTGCGAAGCTTTCTGCAAGCGATGGAAATCGTGCCGCTGGTGAGGGAAGTGATACCTTTAACAGGGATAAGAAAAACAGCCGCAGAACGTGTTTCATTCAGTGCTCAAAGGGCACCCCACAGTACCATAACCATGGAGGTGGATATGTCGGAGGCTGCCAAGCTTCGCGAAAGGCTCCAAGTATCATACACAGACATACTGGTGAAAGCGGTTGCAAAGGCACTAACAGAACACCCAATCATAAACTCGACGCTGGAGAACGATGAAATTAAGGTGTTTGCCGATATCAATGTAGGCGTCGCCGTCGCGACAGACAGAGGATTGATAGTGCCAGTGATACGAAACGCAGACCAGAAGTCAATTGAAAGAATTGCTTCATCAGTGAAGGAGGTTGTTAACAAGACGAGGCAGGGCAAGCTCTCAAAGGAAGAGTTGACAGGTGGAACCTTCACCGTCACAAACCTAGGCATGTACGGCGTTGACGTTTTTACGCCTATAATTAACCCGCCTGAGACTGCCATCTTGGGCGTTGGAAGGGTCGTGGAAAGACCAGCAGTGGTGAAGGGACAGATAGTTGCTCGACTTATCATGCAGTTGAGTTTGTCTTATGATCACCGAGTTGTTGACGGGGCTCCTGCTGCAGAGTTTCTACAGAAAGTTAAAGAACTTTTAGAGGAGTCCGATGTGCTAGTGCCGAGTATGTAAACTGCTGCCAAACCAGCCGTAGAAAGGCATGGCATGTTGCGCGCGCGTTCACAGTTTTTAAGTCGAAAATTAGAGTTGTATATGAGATGCTTTGATAAGTCATGTTAAGGTTCTCCTCGTCGCAATGTTTAGACAAATCGCTGGGCAAAGAGAAATTCTAGAAGCGGTTGGGCCAAATGCAACTCTGAGGGACATGCTGACGACTTTGGCTAAAAGGTATGGGAAGGAATTCAACGACATAATCGATGCAGAAACAGGACAAATCAGCGTGGAAACTTGGGTTATGGTGAATGGAAGAAGCGTTCGGAGAACAGATATCGCGCTGAAGGACAATGATGTTATCATGATCGGCGTCCCAATAGGTGGCGGCTAAGACATGAAAGAAGCACCTTTATGAACCCTTTTCCCAATAATCTATAATAGACGCGATCACATCGGGGGTAGTGCGTACAGATGAAAGTCACGGTGGAATACTTCGGTTTCATCCGGAACATGCTGGGGACAAAGAGAGAGGAGTTTGAGCTCAGAGAAGGTGCCCTCTTATCAGATGTACTAAACAGAATCGCCAAGACCTATGGCGAACAGTTCCAGAAGGAGGTTTTTGAGCCCGGACAGAGAGATGTCAAAACGGGATTTGCCATTACCGTGAATGGTGTCTTAACTGGTCAACTCAGCGGAGTTAATACCCCCTTGAATACGGGTGACAGCATTATCCTAATGACTTTGGCGAGCGGAGGCTAAATCAGCCAATCTCACCGTGACTGAGAAGGAAAAACATACATTTCAATGCGTTGGAGATTTTGCTCCAAGTTTTTCGGTGATTCTGTTGTAAACATCCAACGCGGGTTTTTCGCCTTTCACGTTCTTTATCAACATTCGGCCGCCATTGAACAAACTCACTTCAACGCCGCCATCATATTCGAATACAATTACAAAAGAAGATCTCACAAGAACCTTGAAGTCTCTTTTCAGAGTTTCATAGGCGTCGTCAAGCCGGATCTTCAGGGGTTTCGGAGGATTAACGTTGACTGTATTGTGACCGCACAGCCACGCCAGTCGCTCCGCGGCTTCAACGGGCTTCTCCATCTTGCCTTGACACACTGGGCAATCTGGCCTCTTGAAAATATCAATCGTAGCGAAATGCATGTCTCTGAAGTCACATATCATCAGTTTTCCCTTCAGAGGGTCTCCAATTCCGGCGAGCACCTTTATGGTCTCCATGGCTTGCATCGTTCCGATGATTCCAGCAGTTGCTCCTATCACTCCACGAGTCTCACAGGTCTGCAAGTGACGGTCGTCGAGGCTAGGGAAAATACACGCAAGACATGGCGTTTCTGGAGGAGCAAAGACTGAGAGGTTTCCTTCAATTCCTATGGCAGCTCCAAAAACGTACGGCTTCTCATGTTTAGCACCTGCGCTGTTCAAGAGATACCGAGTTCGCATGTTGTCCAATCCATCGACTATGCAGTCAACATCTTCAACAATGTGGTCAACATTGCTTTCCCTAACACTTTGCGGAATTGGCGTAACCTCAACCTCTGGATTCATCTGCCTGATTCTCTGTGCTGCTATTTCGACTTTGGGATATCGTAGATCATCTACCGTGTAGAGCACCTGTCGATGTAAGTTGTTCAACTCAACCGTGTCTTGATCCACAAGGCGCAGATAGCCAACACCTGCCAAACTCAGGTAGAGTGCTGAGATGCTTCCGAGACCGCCGAGCCCAACGATGGCCACTCTCGCATCTCTCAGCTTCCGTTGGCCCTTTGGACCAAGCTCACGGAGCACAATTTGTCTGATGTAGAACTCATCGGGGCTAAAGGACCGAGTACCACCCATAATGCTACCTTCTAAACCCAAATAAATCTCTGTTCTATCTTTCTGTTTACTGAAAAGCTTTGCGCGCGCACATCAGACCTTCCTGATAGGGCTTCTCTCATAATCGTCAACTCCCTAAGAAATTTAGGAGAAACCACAAATATAAAAACTGGCGTTACTGCTCGGAACAAACACTGCAGAAGTTCTGACGGAGCAAGGCAAACGTTTGTAGCCGACAAAAAAGATGGGGTTTTGATTTCCCTTATGTCGTTGCTTTCAAGGCTTCTTGGAAGAGTTTCTTCACGACAGCAACCCTTGCCTTCTGCGAGAGAATGTCTTTTGTTGTGAAGTCCAAAGCCTCTTCTGGACACCATTCCACACATTTGGGCTCACCATCGCAGAGATCGCAAATGTGCACCACTCTGGTCTCGGGGTGTAACTGAATGGCGCCATAATCGCAAGCTTCGATGCACCAGCCGCAGCCGTTGCACTTGTCTTCGTCAACCAAGATGATGCCTGTTTCCTGTGACTGTTCAAGGGCGTCTCGTGGACACGCGGCAACACATGGAGCATCTTCACAAAGTCTACATGCGATTGCTAGGTTCACGAAAGGATTCAAGCGTACAGCGCGTATCCTAGACTTTGTCGGGTTGAAGGTTTTTTCGTGCTCCATGGAGCAGATGTATTCACAGACGCAACAGCCAACGCATTTGGCAGGGTCTCCTGAGACAAACTTCTTGTCATGCATTGATGCCATTTTATTTTCCTCCCTTCTTTTTCTTTTTCGCAGTCTGTGGTTCTGCAAGCTTTTTCTTCACGATGGGAACGAGGTTTTGCAGGCCTAGTTCTTTGAGTTTTTCCACGGTGGGAATGCCTTCCTTTGTCCATCCGCGTATGTGGTAGTAGTCGTCTAGGCCTATGTCAAACTCTTTTTGGTTGACGTGGGCCCCCTGTGCAACCCCTTCTTCGGGTACTGGCACGTTCATTATTTTCGGCGGCAACTGATCATATTCTCTTGTTCCTTTTCCCTCTCGGATGTTCAGAACCCTTGCTAAGTTGCTTATTCTCTCCCCGGCTTGTCTAAGTTCCTCAGCGGTTATCTCTATGCCGGTTGCCAAGGTGTAGTATTTCGCCATGTCTTCGAGGCCGTCGTAGTATACGCCTCTTGAGAACTTACACAAGATAAGTGAGTCAACAACGTTGTAGATGTCTTCGTTTTCCATGACGATCTTCCCTCGCCCCTTCTCAATCTTGAAGCGGTCGACCTTCCCCTTCACATCAGGTGAATAAGCTCCAGATCGGAGATGGCAGGCTCCACGGAAGGAGACAGCAAATCCCAAGGCAGCGGTTTTTAACGTTCTGAGGTCGTAGCCCGGTAACTCCAGTCCCTTGATGTGATTGGCATAATTCACTGCGCCCTTGCCGATTTTTTCCGCAGCCCGCATGGTCCCCTCTGCCAGGACATCGCCTAACCATCCCTTTCGAGAGCCTATTCTCTTTATTGTCTCGACCAGGGCTTCGGCGTTGTCGAACCGGAGATCCAAGCCGTCGGTGTCCTTCTTCGTGAGAATCCCGTTTTCATAGCAGTCCATGGCAAAGCTTACGATAACGCCTGTTGATATGCCATCCATCCCGTAATGGTCGCACTGATAGATTGCTTCGATAATCGCGTCCAGGCGATCAACTCCGCAGTTTGGTCCAAGGGCCCATAAACATTCAAATTCTACCCTAGCGGTCGTTCCTTTGTATGGCCCCTCGGAGACCACTCCGATGTGGTCGCAGCGCATGCCGCACGTGGCGCACCCAATGATTTTCTTGATGTAGCGCTCATTCAGATATTCTCCGCTAACTTTTTCAGCACCTTCGAAACTCGCCTGAGTGAAGTTCCTTGTAGGCATGGCTTGTAGGGCATTCAGGACGAGGACGTTTTCCGGCGTCCCCAAAGTTCTGTACTTTCTTGTAGCAGGTCCTTTCATGCGTTCGTGTATCATCTTTACGAATTCTGTAAATGCTTCGAGATCCGTGACGTTCACGTCATTGGTTCCACGAACGGCGACAGCCTTTAGGTTCTTGGATCCCATGACAGCGCCCATACCGGTTCTTCCAACGGCTCTGAATTCGTCGTTTATGATACAAGCAGTCCGAACAAGCTTCTCTCCTGCCTCGCCAATGGCTGATACCCGGATGTAGAAATCACCCAAGTCTTCTCTGATGGCTACCTCCGCCTCGTAAGGTGATTTTCCCTTCAGATGCTCGGCATCCATTAACTGGACCGAGTCGTCATCAATCCACGCGTACACGAGCTTTTCAGATTTCCCCGTGAAGATGACTGCATCGTAGCCGGCTCGTTTTAGTTCTGCTCCAAAGAAGCCATGGGATTTGGATTCAGATATTCCATCGGTTTGGGGTGATTTCGAGACCACGGCGTAGCTGTTTCCTGCTGAGGCGGCCATGGTGCCGCTGAGGGGTCCTGTTACGAATATGAGAGGGGTTTTGGGGTTGAAGGCATCGGTGCCTGGTTTGGAGTTGTCTAGGAATAGGCGCATTCCGAGTCCTATTCCTCCAAGGTATTCTTTCGCCATCTTCTTATCTAGAGGTGCAGTCTTCACTGTTCCAGATGTTAGGTCTACGTGAAGGATTCGACCAGCATAACTCGACAAAGCCATTCCTCCAATTAACCATTGTCTAACCTTGAAGAGATATGAAATAAGGATGGTTAGATATTTAGTTTTCCCCAGAGGTTACGCGAAGCGTGACTCTCTCTTCTGAAGAGCATGATGGATGGATGTTTGGAGTGGGCAGTCAAAAAGCAAATATTGTTAACGATCCCCTGTAAACTACGTTGCTAGTAGCGTCAGTTGACGGGTTCCGATCCTTGTCTTTCTTCTTTAGCCCCGAAATACTCTTTGACTGTCATCAGATCTTTCAGAGTGTTCACTGTCAGCCAGTCGCCCTTGTATTTTAACGCTCTTAGATATCTTTTGTCAGCGATTTCTTGCATGGTCGTCCGTTCCAAGTTTCCTTTGTCTGGGAAATACTCTTTTACCAATTCTTTGGAGAAGACGTAATGCCCGACGTTGACCCATAAGTTCATGATTGGTTTCTGCTCGAATCTTGTGACTAAATCCTTCTTGGTTGCTACTCTTCCAAAGCGGAGTTGGGGCTTGGCCAATAATACAGCTGCCCCGCTGGTCGAGTATTCGAAGAGCTTTCTCGGGTCATAGAAGACTATGTCGTCAACGTTCATGGCGTAGAATTTTTCGTTCTGTACCAGACTGGATGCTTTCTTTACGGCGCCCCCCGTGCCAAGCTTCTCTTTTTCCAAACAAAGCTGAACAGCCTTGTTATTGAAGAAGGTTGCCTCCGGGAGCGCCCTGTTTGAGGCGAGAACTACGTTACTGAACCCATGTCCCAACAGCCATTGGATCTGTCGGTCTACCAAAGTTTGGCCTGGGGAGATCTCTAATAGGGGTTTAGGAGTCCACGTGGCTGGTTTTAATCTCCAACCTTCTCCTCCGCAAAGGATCACTGCTTCATACCGCATTTCTTCACCTTTCGATTATCGTGAAGCTATTCGTGAAGGAGTGTTATATGGCTTTTCTGGCGACCGGTAGGATTCTCACGAAGTCTGTGGTGTCGTCACATGTGCGCCCCGCTTTGATAAATTTCACCAGGTCAGTCATCGTGTCAATCGTCAACGTCACTTGGTTGTCGGCTATTTCTACGAGTTTAGACTTAGGTCGTCGGGCAGCCGTCTCTCCACAGAATCATTTTATTCATGAAAATTGTTTTTCTGCTATTGATTAGTAGGTATTTAAGACACCTACGCAACAGAGGGCATTAACCAAGCCAGGCCTAAACTTCAAGTTGAATCTTCATATTTGTCAAATTGTTACAACCAGCCTTCGTTACCTCAACGATATCCTCGATTCTGATCCCCCCAACCTTAGGGTCATAGAGCCCAGGCTCCACCGTCACTACATTGTGCGCCTTCAACGGAAACTTGTAGAACTCGCTCATGCCGGGGCCTTCATGAATCTCCAAGCCGACCCCGTGACCGAGACTGTGTGTGAAGCCCTTCTTTATCTGCTTCCCTCCCCTCACAGTCGCATAGCCAGCTTTTTCAAATATATCGCAGCACAAATCGAACACGTCACTTCCGAGAATTCCTTCGTGCAAAGCGTCTAAGCTTGCATCCTTGGCTTCGAGGACCACTTCAAACATCCTCTTGACTTCCTTTGATGCTTTCCCCTTCACTACAGTGCGGGTCATGTCCGACCAGTAACGCTTCCTCATGCTTCTGGGATATATGTCAAGGATGATCGGCTGGTTCGCCCTGAGTTTATGATCAACCTCACCGAAGTAGTGTGGGTCTGCTGACGGTGGACCGCAAGCAACCGTGATCTCTTCTTCGATGATGATTCCGTGATCCAGAAAACCGTGTCCCAGCATGGATTTCACCTTACCTGAAGTTAGAGGCTCTTTTCTGCCCTCTTCCTTATGGATGAGAGTGCCTCCAGAGCCAACATCGCTGCTGGCTATGAGATCGATGATTTCTGTTGTGACTTTCTCTACGACTGCTTGGATCTTTCCAATCTCGTTGATCTCATCGCTCTCCTTTGTTTGTCTTGCTTTTCCTATCACGTCGAACATAGGTCTGATGGTTAACCCTTCCTTTCGGAGGATGTCTGCCGCCATTGCTGGGAAGTTGTAGGGCACCCAAATAATGGTCTTTTCTCCCAGTTCCTGCTTTGCGACGGAGGCTAAGAATTTCATGACCCCGATTTTGGGCTCTTCAGCGGCTTTGACTATCTCCGTGAAGTTGTAGTCTACGTATGATCGAACGTCTTTCACAATGGATTCTTTTTTGGCTCTTGGAAATTCCATGGTGTTGATGACCATGGTGGGTTCGGCGTTCAGTTTCTTGAATAGGACGAAGGGATCTGGGGCAAGAAATTTGGTTAGGTAGTACATGTTGACGTTTTTGAAGCTCTCTGAGTATAGAAATAGAGCTTCGGCACCTTTTTCGGCCAGGATATCGTCAAGGTCTCCTCTCAAAACTTTTCACCGCTTTCGGAGTAGTCTGTCGGTGTGAAGATAAAACTTGCTGTAAAGCGAATGGTTGATTGTGT
>CAYGAE010000041.1:0-13036 GCA_964347855.1 uncultured Candidatus Bathyarchaeia archaeon | reverse complement strand
ATTTGACTAAAAACCTTATCAGAGATCTATCCTGCTTCAACACATGTGCATGCCCGCGCGCGCGCTGCAAAACCTTTTCGTCCCACTACTCATTCACCTAACCCAAAATGCTCTTATGCTGACATAACACTTCGGCCACTCTTAACCTTCGCGCGCATACTCTGTTGTATCTGTACCTTCTGAAGGAAGTGGAGGAACAGCTGGTGTTGGTGGCTTTCTCTTCTTCAAGAAATAGACTGCTCCAACTGACACTGCGATTCCTGCTGTTACTATTATCCAGAACCACCATTGCGTCCAGAAAGGAACCTCAGCTGGGGTTTTAGGGCTCCACGTAGGACTCTTGAGCGGATAGTTGTCCTGATTATTTTCGTCAATAACGTATGGCGTATCCCATATTCCTGAATCATCCCATTCCTTTGCATCAGGATACCGCTCCTCATAGTCACTCCAGTAGTTCCCGCTGGAAGGATAGTCGTTGTCCCAAACATTTATTGAAGGAGATAGGTGATAATCTTCCCACACCCAATCGTAGACTTGGTGTGTGTTGTTAATGAAGTTGTTATGATAAAAATTATTGTTGCTGGACAAGGAGAGAGAAACGCCATACCAGTTGTCTGTTATGTTGTTTCCAAGAATGTTGTTGCCTGAGGAATTTGACAGATGTATACCATGACCATCATAGGTATTCACTACATTGTTTTCAGTAACGCTGATGTTTAAAGAGTATTCGAGCGCGACGCTAACCCATCTGTTGTTTGTTACGTTGTTTCTCGCAACACTATTGTTTGATGAAATGCTGAGTAGGACGCCCAAGCCGTTGTCTATTATATCGTTTTCAGCAATGCTACTGTTCGAAGAACCCCGGAAGTGGATGCCTTCATGGTTGTCTGTTACGTTGTTTCTAACAATGCTATTGTCAGAAGACCATTCGAACCAGATGCCATAACTGTTGTCTTTCAGGTCATTTCCAGATATGCTACTGTAGTTCGAAAACTCAAAGAGTCTGACACCATAGATGTTCTCTTTCATACTGTTCTCAGTAATGCTATTGTGTGAAGAGTCTTCAAGGTTGATGCCATAGTAATTGTTTGTTACGTTGTTTCCAAGTATGAGGTTTTCTGAAGAAGAATGGAGATGAATACCCCAGTAATTGCCTTTGATTTCCATGTTCTTGATTGTAACGTTCTTTCTTCCATCTAGGTGTATTCCTATTCCATGTGTTCCTATTCTTCCTTGAATAGAGTGCCCTGCCCCATCGATCACAATATTATCTCTTTCCACGATAATTGCACTTGCCCATTCTGGAACATCTCCAGTAATGTTGTTGGTTAAGGTGTAGGTAACATTGTCGACGGTAAGAATTGGTGCAGTTGATGGGTCAACGCTTCCATCGGCACGGATGTAAATTGTCCCAGATGCCTCAACTGGTTGAACGTTAAATACCAACGCCAACATGCTAACTAGAAGCAGTGTCAACAGTAATCCTGATACTTTTTTCTTCTTCATTCTAATCAATAATGATCATTAACTAGTATTTGCCACTTGTGAAAGCATCTTATAGCAAGTTTGGGTTTGGGATTAAATTTTAATCCAACCAACCAACCAAACGGACGACGGACGACGATGGACGACTAAAACCAACCAAACGATGGACCACGGGAACAGACGACCAAGCCTCAGCGTCCAGAAGACCAATATTCGGTTCGGTACACACCGACAAGGTATGGTGTGCACGCGCATTTTGATAGATGAGCATGCGCACTATCATGCAGGCATACCTTTATTTCTTTGGGAATGCTAGTTGCCGTGGTCAAAATGATCAGGATTAGACGTTTCATTCAGAGTGAAGATGAAGAGACCTGGCTTCGAATCTGGAATGCGGCTTACAAGGAATATGATGATTACCGGCCAGCGTTACTGGAAGATTTCGAGAAGGCTGAAAAGAATCCATCGTTTGATCCAACGGGCATGCTGATGGCAGAGTGGGACGGTCAGCCCGTGGGGTTCGTAAATGCGTTCATCGACAAAGAGAGGAAGGAGAAAAAAGGGTTCATCAGGGTTCTGGGGGTGCACCCGGAGTATCGACGAAGAGGAATCGGCAGAACGCTCGTCGAGAAGGCGTTTGAAAGCTTAAAAGCACGGGGGATGGACACCGTGCAGGCTTGGATCCAGGATGATCGACCCAAATGCAAGAGGCTCTGCGAGTCTTTGGGATTCAAGCTGATTCGTGTCTTCAGCACCATGCGAAGAAATCTAGAACGCATTCCATCTGGTATTGGCGAATGTGCAGACGTAGGATTGCGGATCATGCAGCTGGATGATCCAGAAGATGTCAGGTTGTTGTGGAAACTCGAAAATGAAGCGTTCCAAGAGGATTTTGATTTCCGCCCTCAGACACTGGAAGAGTTAGAGCATGAGTTGCGGGAGAAACCTTGGTGTGATATCATGGACTACTATTTCGCGGTTCTGAAGGGTGAACCAATCGGATTCACTGGAGTAGGTATCGACTCGAGGTTTGTCAAACACAGGGGGACTCGTCGCGGGTATGTGTTGACGATCGGCGTCTTGAAGCCTGCTAGACGACAGGGCATAGGCACCGCCCTCATCTTGCGAGGAATGAAGACTCTGAAATCTCAAGGAATGGCTGAAGTTGAACTGGGTGTTGATGATTCAAATCCCACCAAGGCAATTGAACTCTACAAGAAAGTGGGATTTCAGACGGTTAGGAAGGATTTAACCTACCTAAAACGGATTCAGCATTAGAACTACACAAGCTTGCCTTCATCGGCTGATGTCGCGCATACATCTCTTTTTAATGTGCTCTCTGTCCGTGTGTCTGTCTCTCTGTTTATCGGGGATTTTGGGTTTTGGGGCTAAAATTCAATCCAACCAACCAAATGCTAAAGCTGACGCTGGAATATGCGCGCGCGCATCTGCCCACGTTCCAGAGCAAAGCAGACAACACTTTAAAGGTCTTAGCCTGTAGCCTGTATTAGGCGTGATCTGTGAATCGCACTCAGAGACGGTTCCTTACTGCCATAATATTGGTGGCGGTTTTTCTCCTAGGAATATTCACTTTCATTACGCTCGATTCGGACTTTGGACGGCTGGAAGTTAAGACGATTTTAATAGCTGATGGCAGAGAGGGCCTCAGCGGGTTATTGTATCGACCGCGTTCTGCTTCAGCGGCAACTCCTTCTCCCGGGGTTGTGGTGGCGCATGGAATAGGCGGTTCCAAGGAGATGATGAGTGGCATTGGACTGGAACTCGCAAGGCGAGGGTTTGTTGCGCTCTGCTTAGATCTGCTGGGGCATGGCAGCTCTGGCGGATCGGTTCGCGACGACACAAATGAGCCAAGTTTTGGAGTCGGAGCAGCGGTGGAGTATCTTAGGGCCCAGTCGTTTGTCAATGCGTCTGCAATAGGCTTGGTAGGGCATAGTCTCGGTGGAGGCGCAGTGCGAGCAACGTTTGCCGCTGATGAAGGAATCGGTGCTTCGATTCTCATCGCCGGAGGATTAGGCGAGATGGCTGAGGGTCCGGCGTATGGTGTGCTGAATTTGACTTTTCCGAAGAATCTTCTGGTGATTGTGGGCAAGTACGACGTTTTGTTCAACGTGACCGAGCTTCAAGCGGAGGAGTTGCCGCCAGCGTTCGGTATTCAGGAGGCAGTGGTGCCAGGGATTGTGTACGGCAGTTTTACTTCTCAAACTGCTAGGAAATTTGTTACGCCGGCGACTACACATCTTTTTGAACCTGTTGACGCATCAGTCATCGCGGAGATTGTATGGTGGATGCGGCATGTGTTCAAGCCCGAAGAAGTTTCGGTTACCCGGGGCAAGGTGCATCAGATCTACCTTGAGCGGGAAGCCGCGCTCTTGGTGAGTCTTGTCGGCTTTTTGGGGGTTGTTCTTCTCGCGTTTTTCCCTGTATCTCATGCGGCTAGACTCGGACCAGAGAAAGGAAAGGTCAAAAGGAAACATGCTGTTTTGAGGGATTGGCAGATATTCGGGATTTGGGGCGTGCTGGGGCTAGCCTTGTTTTTACCCATGTTTTTTGTGGGGTTTGCCGTTCCGTTCCCCCCTCTGATTTTTGGAGCTTCTATCGCTTGGTGGGCGCTTTCTGTGGGCACAGTGGGCCTCCTGGTGCTCGTTGGATTGCTGCCTCGATTCTCTAGCGTGAAAGTCAATCTACAGGCCGCTCTCGTGGAGGCATTGAACGTGAAACATCTAGGTGTGGCATTCGGCCTTTTCCTGTTGATGTTTGTGGTTGCGAGTCTGCTAGACGGTGCATTTAACATCAATCTGCGAATTATCGCGCCCCTATTCCAGGCTCTGACTTCGACGAGGCGCATCTTAGCGTTTCTTGCGTTTACCCCGTTCTTTCTGATCTATTTCCTCGTCGAAGGCTTGTACTTCTATGAGCTTCATGACTGGGCGGACCAGAACCCCGGATTCCTCTCTGGCGTGTTCAACTGTGGCAAGGTGATTCTTGGCAAAGTTGCCCCTTTCGTAGCGGTAATCTGCTTGCAGTACGTGCCAATAGTGCTTTTCAACCTGTGGCTCTTCCCCAGCTTTGTCGGATTCCTAGTTGAGTTTCTTTGGTTGATCGCGCCGATTTTCATCATTACCACGATGTGCTCCTGGTGGTTCTACACGAATACTACCAGCGTGTGGTTCGGCGCACTGTTTAACGGCCTGATGATGGCTTGGGTGGCTTCAACTAGTTTCCCCTTCTAGCTACGTGCCAGATACTGATCAACGGTTCAAAAGATAGTGCAAGGCATGCGGACGTCGGCGTGTGTTCGTAAGTTATCGTGCGTGCGCGCATCCTGTCCAGGGGGATTACTGCGCGTGCATAGTAACAAAGTAAATACTGTTCGATTTTGATCTATTCCTCCGCAAAAGCTCAAATAAACTGGTCAGAAATAGATTCAAATCATGCCAAAGAAGAGATATCCTCCTAATACTGCTGGAAGTCGAATTATTACAGCATTTCCTCGCGTGAATATTGGCGAAAAGATCAAAGATCTAGAGAAGATGGTTCTGACCAAAGCAGATGCGTATGAGACCGTAGACTACTTGTATGTTGTAGACGATGATAATGTGTTGAAGGGCGTAGTCTCCATCAAAGAACTTCACGCTTCCGAAAAAGATGCGAATGTCGAAGAAATCATGAAAAAGAAGTTGGTGGTTGCACATCCTTTAACGCATCAGGAAAGAATCGTCTATCTCGCCCTTTCAAACAAGATAAAAGCAATACCAGTTGTCGATCGAGAAAAACGTCTTCTTGGGATTGTGCCTTATGATACTATTCTTCAAATCTTCAATGAAGAAGTTCGTGAAGATGTTTTCAAATTCGGTGGCATTTTTCACAAGGTTGGAAAGGAGTATACTACGATCAAATCTTCAGCCCTGACAATGGTAAAGACGAGGTTACCTTGGCTAATAATCGGAGTTTTGGGAGGGACAATTACTGCTTCGATAATAAGCAGTTTTGAACATGTATTGAGCACCTTGTTGGCGCTCGCAGCATTCGCCCCTGTTTTGGCATATCTAAGTGATGCTGTTGGCACGCAGTCAGAAACCTTAACTGTCCGAAGCATAGCTCTAGACCCAAAACTCGCCTTGAAATCTTATTTTGTAAGAGAACTCGCTGTTGCATTTTCTCTGGCGTTGGCGTGCGGATTGTTGCTTTCGACCATTGCTTTGGTAGGTTGGCAAAACTCTGCACTAGGGCTGATCGTTGGGCTATCCATGTTCCTAAGCATAATTTCCGCTGTCCTAATCTCAACAGGCTTTCCATTCCTGTTCAAGAAAGCAAACTTAGACCCAGCTATCGCATCAGGACCCTTCGCAACGATGATAAGTGACGTGGCTACTGTAACGATATACTTCACCGTAGCTTCACTCCTATTGGCGTCTTTTGGTCTTATGTAACATACGCGCGCGGCAATCTGTCATCCCACTTGAGTAAGCTCGAAGAAGCAGGCTACGTGGAAATCGTGAAAGAATTCATTGAACGAAAACCTCACACCGCACTCAAACTCACCAAAAAAGGGCGAAACGCCTTCAAAGACTACCAGCAAAACCTCAAACAAGTTTTCACCAATCTGCCAAAATAATCGCAGCGCGCGCAAATCAGGTGGTGAAAACCTACCAGCAACAGCGCAGGACCCCTAGCAAGCTTGCTGTCTTCGGATTGCAGACTCGAGCTGTTCTTTGGTTGGCAGCCCCATAATTGCGTCGTTTCCAACCCTGATTACTGGAACCTTCCACCCTTTCATTACGAACTTTAATTTGGTCATTAGTCCAGCTTTGGTCAGATCGATGATTTCGTAGTCCAGGCCGGTTTCTTTTGAAAATTGGGCCACGAAATCAATAGCCTTTCTATCTTCATCTGAAACACATGCGTTTCCGTCTATTCCCACGTGCTTCATGCCAGCTGAGATTCTTTCTCCCGGAGAATCACAAGCATGCCCCAAAGTCAATACATTTGAGACGTCAAGAGGTGAGATTTCAAAAGTTTTTATGTAGACTTTGATTTTTGTCAATCAAGCCACCATTATGAATGACTCTCTGAAACCATTTAAAGTTATTCTCACTTACACAATAAGTGTGAAATCGCGCGCGCAGTATTTGGTGAGGTGATGTCAAATGGAGATGCCAAAACCTTTGATTAACGTGATTGATGAAAAAGCATGGCTGAAAATCTGTAACAAGCTTCCGAATTTGGAGGCGCAAAAGGTTCTTTGCTATATTATTGAGTATGCCACGAACAGGCTTGGATCAAGAATTCCAAGAGTAAGGAGACTTGCCGAACATGCTCCAGGAGGGAGGGTGGTGAAGTGGTTAGATGGAATATGTTTTGTATCGCAAGGTAGAGACCTTTTAACCATAAATGTAACTCGAAAGGGGCTAAGAATCTATTTTCATCCAGCGGCCGGAGTTTTGCTGGATCCAGAAGAAAAATATGAAGTTGAGGCAATGAGTCTTTGGAAGACTTCATATCGGAAGAAAACAGGCAAATATCGAGGATTTACAGTGTGGGTCTCTGAAGAAAAGCATCTCCCAGCAATCAAGAAGCTGATTGACAGGATTCCAACGTAGACGCTGATAGGCACAACTGACGGTTGGGGTTTGGGTTTGGCGCCCGCGCGCAAGAAAAAGAGGACCTCAAGGCACGTTCACGCTATACGAAGCGTTAAGGTTGCGCGCGCATATTTTAGGTTGGGTTAGACTCTTTTTCGGCATTCTAACATGTGTTTGCATGTTAGGCATTCTTCTGGTGTGGGGGCATCCTGTGCCTGAAGGTGTCCCAAATATCCAAAATAATGAGAACACCCAGAAATACAGACTATTGCATCAACCTTTTTCAGGATTGAATTTCTTTGAACGGTTTTCAAGAATGAGTTGAAGCGTGAATGCGCGGGGGATGTATCCTTTTCCTTCCAAAATTTTAAGTTCATCCTGTCTCTCGCCTCCAACGAGAATATATCTGATGTATTGATATATCCGTGACTGCTAAATTCGACATGTTATAAAAATCGATATATCCAGAAACTGACTAGCAAGTATAATAGTCGCCTTTGCGCCTTGCTCTTCCTCTGAGTTGGATTCGCCTAATGCGCGCGCAGCTAGACTGGAGATATCTCCCACAAACTCCCGGTTCACGTGCACTTATCGAGTTGTCAATTACTCTGTCGGTTCATCTTGGATAAGTTGTCGAGAATGGCCACGTAAGACTTTTCCAGCGTACGCAATCGCGCGCGCGACGCTATCCTGCTCTCGTGGCATCTAACCATAAAACACTTATTTCATTTTCACTCACGTTTGCTTGGCGAGTTCTGGCATAACCAATGGAGAATTAAATTTGAGTGCCGCAATTGAAAATATACGAAAAGACGTTCGGGCGCGCGGCGAGACAGACTCCCTAATGTCAAATGCATGGATACTTGTTTACATCCTACCTTTCGTTTTTGCTCTCGTGTGGGGTACAATTTTCGCCGTTACCCTGATTTCATATCTTGCTGCGCTTACTCCACCACTTCCTCCAGATCAGCCGATCCCCCCTACTCTATTGGGGCCGCTTTCCACACTGATAGCATTCGTGTATCTATTTGCCATAATCACGTTCGTTCTGAATCTAATCATCATTTACAAGCTTGTTAGGAGACGCAATACACATTTTAAACGACAAATTTTTCTTCTCGAGGACATCGTGACCGCGATCAAAGCCATAGCGACCAAGAAAGGTGTTGACCTAGAAGTTGGTTTAGCCTCAGGTGAAAGGACGGTGAGAGAAGTTAAGGCTGAAGAAACCGAGAAAGGCGCCATGCTGTGGGCCATTCTGTCCGCGTTCATATTCCCTGCAGTCTGGTACGTCTGGTACTTTCTGACGACAGACTTCTACAAGCATGAAAGAAGAGAGGACGGATTTTGGGAAGACATAAGCCGACTGCTGGATAAAAGCGGAATCACGTTTGTCGTGCCCAGAAGAGTAGAGCCGGTGCTTGAGAGAAGCTTCGTTCTCTACTTGATTCTAACGATAATGACTGCAGGGTTATTCGGGATCTACTGGCTGTACGTCTTGCTGAAGGATCCCAATCACCACTTCCTGTATCACAGACAAATAGAAGACCAGTTGCTAAGCACCTTGGAAACAGTTACTGTCTAGAAAGTGACGGTACTGCAACCGCTCGTCTTAGAGGCCAAGTAAGTGTGGCGTGATGTAAGTCTCGATGAAAGCCGCTATTGCAAAAAAGGTTACTGAGACAACAGCCAGAATCAAGGCGTCTTTTACACCCTGCTTAAATTTTGCGACGTGTACCTTCTCGCCCGTTACCTTGACCATAAGCGCTTCAACGACCGTCACGTGCCAGCAAATTATAGAAGCGAACTCGAGAATGAATGCGGGTATCTCAATGATCCCGTGTGGTGCTATTCCCAAAACTGGATAAAAGACGCCTTTGGTCATTCCCACTACTACGGACAGCGCCCCTATGAGAACGCCATTTAACAAGAGCTCAAAACCCATCACAAAGGTTCCAAGCAAAGGTACCCACACAAGCATTTGAAGCGGATTCCAGAAATGGCCCGCATTATTCAGCAGAATGAAAAAATAAAGGTCGTCGGTGTAAGGCGGCGGAACGGCAATGTAGCTTCTTTCGTGTTGCATCAAGGAGCTAAACCATTCTGTAAGCACCGGATTAAAAGCAAAGGCAAGAAACGTTACAAACATGGAGATGACTATGACACCAAAAAACGCCACGGCTGTCACCTTGATAATCATCTTGTTTCTTTGAAAGCTGGACGCCAACGTTTCCCAAATCCTCGGTAAGAAAGACCCTTTCAGACCAACGTCCTCCCATGCCACAAAGTGCACCCTAATCAAAATAATCTTTCCCAGACTTAAGAATCTGAGTCAAACCCAAAAAACAACCCCACGGAGAAGCTTCTTTCATAGATAATAAATGTCAAATGCGGCGCGCGCGACGATTCTGCGAAAACCTTTTCCGACTTATGATACATCTTCTTGTTGGTTTATGAATCATGTCTAAGCGCCGAGGGCTAAAAGAGATTCTCGGTCAAGCGGAGGCGAAAGCGAAGGAGTATTCGTGGTCAGAAGCTGCCGAGCTCTACGAACAGGCTTTAGGGGCAGTTGGAAAAGCGGATTTTTCGAAGACAGGCGAGCTTCGAGAGCAGATTGGCTATTGCCTCTATCGGGGCGCCTTTCAAACTGCGACTCAGGCCGAGTTTACGAATCGTATGGAGAAGGCTCAGGAGGCCTACGAGAAGGCGGCCGAGGTTTACAGGGAGGTTGACCAAGCGAAGAGTCTGTACTGCCGCGCCCTGGCTCTGTATGCGCGCTCTTGGACGCTGATAGATGGGGCTCGAAAGAAGGAGGTCTTGGATGATTGCGGAAGCCAGCTGAAGGAGGCAATGACGGCTTGTAAGGCAGCTGAGGACGGTTTGGGCTATGGGAAAGCATGCACCGCCCTGCTATTTTGCCTTTGGGACCGAGATTTAGTGGAATGGAATTGGGCTGAGAGTAGCAGACACCTTGAGGAAGCCATGAAGCAGAGTCAGAATGCTATCTCTACACTCTCGGAGGTTGGGGACGAAGGAGAGCTCGCTCGGGCTTACGTTATCGCAGGGCTACACTCGATGAGAGCGGGTCTCTGGCGGGCAGAGAAGAGGCAGGAATTCGTCCAGACAGCTTTAAGCCATGTGGAGAAGGCGTTGGAGCTTTCAGAGAAGACTGGCGATGAATACTTAATTATGTGGTCGAAGTGGACGGCGGCTGCAACTCAATTCAATCTAACCGGCGATTTAGAGCTTTCAGTGAAATACGGCGAAGAATGTTTACAAAGCGCGAAGAAGATAAGAGACAACTTTGGACTCGGGTGGACGTTTGCTGGACTAAGCGTGATTGCTAATTGGATGGCCATCACGGAGGAAGACCCGGACAAGAAGAGAGAAGGCCACGAAAGGACCATGCGATGTGCTGAAGACGCCACCCGTCACCTTCTCATCGTCTGCCGGTACGATTTTCTTGTTAGGAGTTACTCCGAATATGTCGAAAGTCACTTCTACTTGGCACAAGACGTTGAAACTGACGCTGAAGAAAGACGCAGACTCTTGGGAAGGGCTATTGAGGTTGGACAAAAAGGGCTTGAATACGCCGAACAAGCAGCAGTGCCAGGTTCATTCCTGCACCATAGCCTCAGCAAAGCCCTCTATAGCCTTTCCAAGATGGAGGCACAGGTCACTGAAAAGAGGCGACTCCTCGAAGAAGCTTCGGAGCATAGAGAAAAATCTATTGATATCGATAAACGGATAGGGTCTCCTTTCGCTTACTGGGAGCGTGGCGTCTTTCAGAACTATGCGGCCCTGATAAAAGCCGAGTTGGCAACAATAGAGACTGACAAGGGAAAGAAGAGGGAACTTCTGGAAGAAGCCGTTTCACACATGGAGAGATGCATCGAATTGTGCAGCAAGTGGACAACAATCTTTCGTCAAGCCACACTCTTCGCTATGTTTGGACGGTACTACGCCTGGTTTGGCGACATCCTAAACCAACTGTACACGCTCACGGGGGAAAAGGCAACCTTGGAAAAGGCTGTGAACGTCTACCAAGACACAGCCGAGACATACCAGAAAGCTGAACTTCCCAGCCGCGTCGCGGAGGCCGACTGGCATGGAGCACGGCTGTACGACCAACTAGGAGAGCACACGAAGGCTGATCGCAGCTTTCAGTCAGCATCAGAGAACTACCGGCTGGCAGCTGGGAAGATCCCCCAGCTTAAGGAGTTCTATATGGACCATGCGTTGTATATGCAGGCATGGTCTGAGATCGAGAAGGCAAGGCAGCGTCACGCAATGAAGCAGTATGGATTGGCAAAGGAGCATTACGAGAAGGCTGCTGGCCTCCATAAGTCAACGGACCGATGGGACTATCTCAGTTCAAACTATTTAGCATTGGCGCTCGTGGATAAAGCTGAAGACCTGAGTCGGAAAGAACAAGCCGAAGAAGCGAGAGAGTTCTTCGAACAGGCAGCCAAGAAGTTTGTCGAGGCTAAGGAGGCTATAGAGACTAGACTGGAAACGATTGATATTCAAGATGAGAAGGAGGTGGCAACTAAGCTGGCCAAGGCTTCAAACGTTAGACGCGACTACTGTCTGGGCAGAATCGTCCTAGAAGAAGCCAAGATTCTCGATAGACAGGGCGATCATGGTGCCAGTTCTAGAGGTTATGGCGCCGCTGCGGAGAAATTCCGCAAGGTAACCGATGCGATGGAGCTTGAATCGGATCGCCGAGAGTTGCGGCCCTTAGTTGATCTGTGTCGAGCTTGGCACGCGATGACACGAGCGGAAGCCGAAGCCTCGCCAGATTTGTATTCGGAGGCCGCTCAACTCTTCGATGAGGCAAAGGAGCATGGCCTCGATGAGAAGGCTAAGGTGCTAGCGTTGGGGCACAGCAGCTTCTGCAAGGCTCTTGAGGCTGGCGCGAGATTTGAAGCCACTAGAGATATGACCTTGTATGCTGCTGCTAAGAGACATATAGAAGCCGCGGAAAACTACTACCTCAAAGCCGGCTTCAAGACAGCTTCAGGATACGCTAAGGCCACCTACATGCTCTTCGACGCATACATGTACATGCACCAAGCGGAGACAGAGACCGATCCGCGAAAGAAAGCCCAGTATTACCAAATGGCCGAGAAACTCCTTCAAGCCTCCGCTGGGTCATACATGAAGGCGAAACACCCTGAAAAGAGCGACCAGGTGCAACGGCTTCTAGACGGAGTGAAAGAGAAGAGACAGCTTGCCCTGTCGCTAGCCGAAGTACTGCATGCTCCAACGATCACTTCGACAACGACCTCCTTCTCCACGCCGACTCCCACCCATGAACAAGCTGTGGGGCTAGAGAGATTTGAGCACGCAGATGTACAAGCAAATCTGATTCTTAGAGTGAAGGAGGTAAAGGTTGACGAGGACGTAAGGCTGGCCATCGAAGTGGTGAACGCTGGAAAGGCACCCGCGTTACTGATCAAAGTCGATGAAGTGATACCCCAAGGTTTTGAGATAAAGGAAGTGCCTGAGATGTATACGTTTGAGGACAGCTACATCAACATGAAAGGGAAGCGACTGAATCCGTTGAAGACGGAAGATGTGAAAATAGTTGTGAAGCCACGGTCAAAAGGGACGCACGTCATCAAACCACGTATTCTATACATTGATGAGACAGGTAAATACAAGTCGCACGAGCCTGAGCCGGTTACGATAATTGTCAAGGAATTAGGAATCGGCGGCTGGATCAAAGGAGAAAAACGATAGACCAGAGTCAGCAATTCTGCAGAAAACATATACGCGCATTGACATCCACCGGCTTGCCTATACCGCATTCCGATTTCCTTCTGTGGACACACAAACCTTGTATAATAAGGTTGTATGGTAACTTTCATATAGCACCCAAGTGGGAGCCGGAAACGACGAATGACGAGACAACTGCGCAAGCCTACTGCACATCGAATCGTCTT
>CAYGAE010000040.1:0-13507 GCA_964347855.1 uncultured Candidatus Bathyarchaeia archaeon | reverse complement strand
GGACATCTCAGCTAAACTAGCCCATTTGATCAGGCCGCGCAAGCAACTCGAGAAGATCGCCTACCTCGAAGAGTATGGCAACAAGTTTTCAGTTCTCTAATGCTGCGTGCGCTCAATCATACGTCGTGGCTACGGCAAGTTCACCCTTCATCTCCAACGTGGCGATGTCGATTCTTGTCGTGAAAGCGACAACGCGCGGTCGGAGATACAGAAACACGTTTTAGTGGGTGCGATTTGAATCTGTTGACAGGAAGGCTTTCCATGAAAGTTCTGATTTGGTTCGATATGGAGGGGGTTTCCGGGATCGACGATCCTGAAGTGTGTGAATTTCGTTCCCCACGCCGTCAGGAGGGCCGCGAACTTGGCACCGCAGACGTGAATGCAGTAGTTCGCGGTTTAAGTAGAGGAGGCGCGACTGAAGTCAGCATATTTGATGGCCACGATTTTGGGGGAAATCTTATTGCCGAGGATTTGGCGGCCTCTGCAAACTATTTGAGCGGAGGATGGAGTGACACACTTGAAGAACTCATTAGTACCCGAGCCTTGGCGGAATACAACGCTTTAGTTCTCATTGGGCATCACTCCCAGAGTGGTACGGTGAATGGTTTCTATGCTCACACTGTTAACCCTGATGTCGCATTACGCTTGAATGATCAACCAGTGGGGGAGATAGAACTGGCTGCATGGCTGGCTGGGTATTTTGGGGTACGGACAATAATGGTCTCAAGTGATGAAGCAGGTGTGACCGAGGCAAGATCACTTCTCCCAGAAATAGCGACAGTTGCCGTGAAGAGGAAAACGGATTCTGGGGTCGAATGTTTTCCACTGGAAGAAGTGCATGCTGAACTCGAGAAGACCGCCTTCAATGCCCTTCGAAAGGTAGAAAAATTCACACCTTACGTTCTCCCCGGTCCGATTGCCGTTGACATCCTCTACAAACTACCAAAACTAGCAGACAACATGGCCCTCTTTCCCGGATACAAGAAGAAGGATAAAAGAACAGTGACCTACGAAGCAAAAGATTATCTGGAAGCTTTCAGGGCCTTCACGGCATTTCAAGCCATTCTCCCAGAATTCGTTGCATCATTTTTCAGGCAAATGCTCAGAAAGGTAAAGAAGACCGTAGATGTAGACTTGAAGGCAATTCAGAGTGAAGTGGATAGGGAATTAGAGCGCGAATTCGTTCCTTTCCCACCAATCAACATATAGAATCACTTACACAGGTTGCTTAGGCGCGCAACAAAGGGGACGTCCTCTGCCAGGCGGGCGCCGACCTACGGCATAAGCAACGCAAAACTGGCCTCGTTTCCGGAAAACCAACCAGGTGAAAGTTACCGGAAACTGAAAGCTAGACCAGTTGGAAGAGTCTGAGGAGTCAGCCCCCTTTATTCTAGAGATGGGCGCGTATGGATCCACACGAAATATTAAATACCAATATCAAAAGCATCTTCACTTATGAAGGTGAAAAAAAATCCCTGGCCTGCTCTGTTTCCCTGTCCCGTTGTCCTCGTCACTTGCGTGGACGCTCACGGAAGACACAACATCATCACCTTAGCTTGGGCGGGAACAGTTTGTTCTGACCCACCTATGCTGGGTTTAGGTATCCGTCCTCACAGATACTCCTATAGATTGATTGAAGATTGTGGAGAGTTTGTTGTAAATGTTCCAACTAGGGCCATCTTGGACAAGGCGGACTTTTGCGGGATGGTTTCAGGTAACGACGTGGATAAGTTCTCTGAAGCAGGACTTACGCCTGAACCGGCGGAAAGGGTTAAGCCGCCCCTCATTCGAGAATGCCCAGTGAACATGGAATGTCTTGTCAAGAGGAAGATTCCGTTAGGGGCTCACCACTTGTTTCTTGGCGAGATTGTTCTTGTTCACATAGACGAGGACATTCTGAATGCCAAGGGAAAGATCGACTTCAGCAAAACAACACCTTTCGTTTACAACAATGGTGAATACTGGAGTGTTCACGAGAAAATAGGTGTATACGGATTCTCAAAGAAATGATGTGCGCGCGCAGCTCATGGTGAAGAACAAGCATACATCATGCGCAGAGGTTTCGAGTGAGTGGGCACCCTTTGTTCCCAGATGCAAAGGCTTAAACTTCTGACGCACTAATGGCATTCTGATTATGGACAGGTTGGTGAAACGGTATGGTCAAGAGAGAAGTATACTACTTTGAAGATTTTGGGGAGCAGAATACGAAGCAGACTCTGGAGGCAGCCAAAAATGCTGCGCTAAACTTGGGTTTGAAACATGTTGTGGTCGCAACAGCTAGTGGAGAAACAGGGGTGAAGGCCGCTGAAACTTTCAAAGATTCGGGCGTGAGCGTTGTCGTAGTGACTGAATACGCAGGGATGGCAGAGTTCAAAGAGTCAAATAGAAAGAGGCTTGAAGCGATGAAAGCCCAGATTGTGACAAGTGTCCACTCTTTTCTGACACCCGCAGAGTCGTTGTCCCAGCTTCACCCTGGCTACTGCAGTGAAAACACCATAATTAAAGAGGTCTTGCGGAGATTCTCACAAGGGTTGAAAGTCGCAGCTGAGATTGTGATGATGGCAACTGACGCTGGCGCATTACCACCAGGGGTCGACGTAGTCTCTGTCGCTGGAACAGGAAGTGGGGCAGACACCTCTCTTGTCGTAAGATCATGCCATTCAAATGACTTCTTCCACAAAGAGAGAGGAATAGAATTCCGCGAAATTGTCGCGATGCCGAGGACGAAGAAATTCTGGTAAATGCGCGCATTTCTGTTTAAGACAGGATGTGCCGTTGGAAGAAAATTGATATCTATTTCTTCATCCCTTGCAACATGACAACACTAAATATCAGAGCAATGATGAAGAGGACAAATGAAGCAACAAACGGGCCTCCAACTCCGACAACATAGGATTCTCCACCCCAAAATTACGCAACAGAGATAACCAGCACAAATATCCAGACAAAAGCAATTGCCAAGTTCCTGCTTTCCATTGCTATCTACCTTCCATTTGAGAAGTTCTCATGAGTATATTATGTTTTCCTAGTAATCTTTACCTCTACGCTCTTTAACCATCATGCGCGCGCCTTCCCCACGTGTGGGTCGAGAGCCTTCTGGTTCATTCTTCCCTTTTTTCTGGTTCATGAACCAAGGCAGTGGTAAGGAAGAACGAAGGAACTATGAAAAACATTGCGAGGAAGAAGGGCATCTGGGGAGAAACGTGTTCATACAAAATTCCACCTGTCACACTACCCAGTGCCATCATGATATGGTTGGCGAAGTTTGTGAAGCCGTTTACCTTTCCGCGCTGTTCCTTAGGCGTCAGATCCGCTTGTAGGGCGCTGAAAGCGGAGTTCATCATGACCTGACCGACTCCCACCAGCACTAGGGATACGAAAAGCTTCGGCAAGTCACCATTAACGAAAAGCCACATTGATGCTCCGAATAAGGCGTATGCGGCTAGAATCGGAAGTTTTCGGTTAATCTTGTCCACGAGTTTCCCGATTGGAATTGCCAAGATTATCATAGTGACAAACAAGACTGTCAGTATAAGCGGCCAGTCAGCTTCATCTATCAGAAGTTCTTCAACTGCGTACACGACGAAGTAGAGCTGTACTGTGGCGATCCCAAAAATCATTATGGCGAAGGATAGGAAGAGGTAAAACATTGATCTCGGTATTTTTTTCCAGACGTTGAAGCTTTCTTTTAGAGCAGTTGGATAGCTGTGTAGGAGTTCGTTCAGAGAGGGTTTCTGAGAGTTCGTTATTGTCTCCTTTAGCTTGGACAGTCTTAAGAATGCTGCGACTAGGAAAAAAGCGACGACAACGCCGTAGCCTATTCTCATCCCTTGGACTAGGCCAAACTGGTTGTAGAGTATGCCTGCGACAAAAGGTCCTGGTGTTGTTGAGGCGCTTGTGATGAGCATGATTATGCCGAATCCCATGCCTCTTCTTTCCGAAGGCACCGAATCTGAGATCATCGCCATCAAGGCGGGTTGATAGATGGAGTTGAAGAAGCTCATTAAAACTGCCCCAAGGAGGATGAAGTGCCAGGATGGGGCTATTGCATAGAGGATGTAGGAGAGTGCTACTCCGAAGGTCATGGAGGAAATGATCCATTTTCTGCCAAACTTGTCTGCGAGATAGCCGCCTGGAAACTGCATGGATGCCAAGGCCAAGAAGGAAAAGAGTCCTATCATGCCGAGAATCGTTTCGGTAGCTCCCAAGTGAAGAACGTAGAGCGAATAGTAGGTTGCTGGAAGTTCCATGGCGAAATCTATTAGGATCCAACTTGCCACGAGAGTGGCATAGTTCCCCCTGAAAAAGGAGAACTCACTCCTCAACTTCTCTGTAAATGTTACGGGCTTCTCTTCGCCCAGGACGTCACTTGACTCCATTCTCCTTCAGCTCAAGACCATAGAGGGTCTGACCACTTAAGTTTAATGTTGTGGGAAAAAGTGACCAGCTTCGTGATCACTCCTCTTCTGGTACAGCTCTTGCATGCGAACGTATAACAAGTTTTCAGTTCTCTAATGGTGCGCCTGCCCAATCATACATCGTGATCGTGGCGAGTTCGCCGTTCATCTCCAGCGTGACGACGTCAATCTTACCAAGGGTGTCTTCCGCGGTGTGCATCCACGGATCGGGTGCCTGATGCAAGAAGACCGCGGGCACGCCCACGGCTTCAAAGGCAGCATGATCACTCCGTGCTTCGGCGGTGAAAGGCTGCCAGGCGATCTCCATGGCTGCAGCCTTGCCCCTGGCGTAGTCGACGAGAGAGGATCCTGCCGAGCCAATGTTCCCGATGAGCAGAGTGTCGCCAACCGCGATCATGTCGAGATTGATCATGCCCAAGCCTTTCGTCCACACTTCTTCTGCATGCTCTGCAACGTAGTATTCGGATCCATCAAGCCCCGTCTCTTCTGCCCCGAATGCGATGAACTTCAACGTGGCCTTGGGTCGATCAACTTCAGTGCTAAGCACGCGAGCCGCCTCCAGCATCGCACCCACTCCCGACCCGTCATCGTTGGCGCCCAGTCCCGCTGAGACGGAGTCATAATGGGCTCCCATATAGACGATGCCCTGCTCAGGATCAGTGCCTTCCAGTGTGCCGATGACGTTCTGGCTTGCGCTGTCGCTGGTCACCGTCTTGACGGTCAAGTGCACCGTGACTGGGGCTGCCGCGAGGAGATCCAACAACAACGTGCCGTCCTCAAGACTGACGCTGACCGCAGGGATATCGGTAGTAAAGGTCAAGGTGGCCAAGAAATTTCCCGGCTCGCTATTGTAGATGACGGTCGCCAGGGCACCTGCGGCAGCAGCATTCTGCGTCTTCTGCCACAAGAATAATTCACCTCGGCGAATCAGAGCGATCTTGCCTGCGACATCGAGAGTGAAATCGACCGGATAGCCTAAACCACACGCCACAATCTCAGCGGTAAACTCGCCTGACGGAGAAAAGTGCAACGTGCTGGAACTCAGGACCATTCCGCCAACCGCCTCGAGCGTCGACCCTAAATCCTCGAAGTAGGTGACAGGAAACTCTTGGATGGTGACATCCAATCCGTAGTTCGCCATCTGGGCTGCGATATAGTCAGCGGCGGCTTTCTCAGCTGGTCCCCCAGTGACCCGTGGACCAAAGTTGGTGAGGGCCGCAATGTGTGCATGGGCCTCGATCCCTCGATACGAAGCTTGGATGTCGACAGCTTTCGGTCTCGTTAGCACCACGTGAAGTACGATGGTCATGGTCACGCTGACTAAGATCAAAGCAGCGATGATCTGATACCGTGATCTCATCTGCAGTGCCTCATTCTCTTTTAGCCTGCTAAGGACGATTAGCTGAGCTTTCGTGGAATGGAATAAGAATGTTGTGCATGAATGTTCCATCACCTAAGGCATGCCTTCGTGCGCGCAACTAGAAGTATGCAGGAATCTATGACAGAATTAGCGTGAATCTCTCTTCTCTGGGGATGCAGATTCAGATGCCCGCTTCAACATTAAGATGCCTCGTTCAACCAGATGACTCCAATTCCAGAACTCACCGTCCTCAATCTTGGACTCCCCCCACTCGTACAAGTCTAATCGTATGGTAACATCCTTGCGTGCCCGCACTCTATGTAGTTTGTCTGATTTGCGATCTGGCACCATCAAACCCCTAATGCTAGTAGGAGCCGCTTTTATTAAAACTCCGCCTTATTATGCGTAAGATGCGTACAAAAGAGATAAATACGATAATATACGCATTATACACCTAGATACAGAGAGGAGGAAACATCAACGCACAAGCGCATGCAGCTTGTGACATTTCTGCTTCCAGAAACCTACTTGGAAGGGATTGAAAGGCTTGTTGAGCTTGGATGCTTTGAGTCGAGAAGTGAAGCCGTAAGACTTGCGGTCAAGGAAATTATCAGAAGGGAATTGTGGATAAGCAGAAAAACTGCGGGTAACAGTGCGCGCACGCACTCAAAAGGATCTAAGATAAGGCTAATCTCACAGTGTTAGCTATGCCCCTCTTTCTCTGCCTAGAATGGGCATGTTCCTGCTTCTACCATACCCAAAGAGTGCGAAATGGGGTAATAGTGTGTACGCTATAGAATAGGCTGATCGCGTGGAAAACCTTTCACCGAGAGTCTTAGCCTTAATCTGCATTTCGAGTTCACAACACTTTACTGGATCGTCAGGAGTACTTCTTAATGTTGAGCCATGGAATCGGAATCCGTGTTGAATTGGCGAAAGAGAGCTTTGAGACGAGAGGACAAACCTGAAAGCGTCAAGATGAAGGTTTTCACGAAGCTAAAAAGACTGGAAGAAGAAATACCCAAATTGAAGGCGCAAAGGCGAGAAGAAGCCATGGAAACGTATCGAGAACTCCTACTGCTTCTCGAAGACAAGCCACTCTTCTTGGCAAGGTATGAGTGAGTCTGCTTTATGCGTTTGCTTCACAGCCCGATTGCGCGGCAGCCTTTCATAGAGAATATGTGTATAGGAGCTTACCAAGAGTTTGACGCTCGTTTTCTGATAGCCATTTTTCGTTTTTTAGCTCTTTCAATCCTCTGTTAACGCCGATTCGTAACTCTGTGATTCGCAAGATGCTGGCTTGAATTCCCGCGTCGCTTACTTCTTTTTCGAGCACAGGATCTTTCGCGATTAGTGATACAAGTTGGTTGAGGAGCGTAGTTATGGCTTTTGAATACGGCTGAAGAAACGAGTCCATTCTTGCGGTACCGAGAATTTCCTTCACTTTTGTCAAGATGCCAATGCTGCCAACGATGGATGGAGGATAGGCGACATATCTTTTCTTCGATTCGGTTTCGTAACAAACAAGGTAGAAGGGTAGGTATACAAGTTCACAGGGACTTCTTTGTGTTTGTCTGCTAATGCCGTATGCGTCCATGCTAATCCTGTAAAACGTATGTAGTGCTGCCCTCTTTGATTTGGCCATTTCATTCATTTGGTCTATGGTCGAGGAAGTCATGTCGTCTAGCAGTGTTTTTTCGTGTTGTTTGGTTCTGATTTTGGCTTCTCGGGAGGCCTTGAGCGCGCTTAGAATTTTCTTGGCTTCTTCGATGCGAGTGTTGCGAACGGTTCGCTGTTGGGATATTGTCAGTTTCTTTGCAGTTTTAATGTACGCTATTTTTCTGTTAATGGCCTTGATTCTTTTTTTCGCAGTCGAAGATTTTTTCCTGATTTGTTGAAGTTTGTTACGGTTTTTGCGAAGAACTCGAAGTCGTTTTTCGAATCTTTTGGAGAGCTTTACGATTTTTGTATCATACTTCCGTTGTATTTGCCGTATTTTTCTTGTCACGCTCGGTTTGACTTTCTTGATTTCTTGGCCAAATTTCTTTCGAATTCCCTTGATTTCTTCGCGAATTGCTCTTGTTTTTCCTCTAGTTAGTACGGTGAGCAGTTTCATACTTTCTTCTAGGTTTCTTACGTCATCCTCGATCTTCGCTCTCAAATCTGAAAGCTCTTTGACAGAAACTGAGATGTCGGATTCGTTAATGATGGGAGATACAACAGCTTTGTTTGCCAAGGGCGTCTTAGCCGCCTCAACTTCTAAAAGATAGATCCAAAAATCCGCTATGAATTCTGGATCTGTAATGAGGCCTTCTATGATCTCTTCCTCTTTGTCAGCGAAGTTCTGGAAGTAGTTGGCATGTCGAGAAAGAGCCGCAGAATAGGCTTCACATGTTTTTGCACTTGCCCGGATATCGTTGTTGAAGGCGTTCGTATCGGGGAGTGTGTCATAAGACAGTGTATGTGTTGTGACGCCGAGGCCGTCAAAGAGTAAGGTTTGCCCATTCCAAGGGACTAACCATATGGGATAGCAAGCTTCAGCTATGAACACCAGCTTCTCATCTGGCTTCTTCAAAAAATGACCGTCACCCGTTTTCCTATTCGACTCAGCTCGGTAGAGAACAGCCGCCATCTCTACATCTTTTGTGAAGGCTTTGATTCGATCCTCTGCTGGAACAGCAAAGGGAAGAATCAACTTCGTGACTTGTCTAGGCATATTGTCCACCATTGCAACACAGATTCACTTTGACTGGGATCGTAGTTTGGTGCACACGCGTGCGTCGTGAAGTACCATACCGTGACACATTCAACTCACTTCCAGACGTTTCACCAGAGGGAGCAGTTTCACTTTGATTTGGAAGATAAATAGTCTTTATGAAACCACAATCTGTATAGTCGCTATTTATGGTTCTGAACAGTTTTTGTCGGAAGGCTGGACTTGCCTTTTGCTTGCACATTGTCTTCGTTGCGTTCTTTCACATGTTTTTGTATGGTGAAACACTTGTTGCAGACTAGTGTGTTTTGCATTGGTGGTCAGGAAGGATTTGAACTAGTAGGTCATGGAATTTGCGCGTGTGAGCCCCGACGTAAACGCGCCACAACAATTCAACGTTTTGCACGCATTCAACGATTTACAAAACAATGCATGCGAGTAGGGGATTTGCTTTATTGTTGAAAAAAGTGGTCTTCTTTATTATATGGAAGGGTAGCTCTGCACTTGGGACACGTATAGAGATTGCTCAGCTTTATTGTTTCAAAGCTTTCTTTATCCATAGCTATGCCAGAGAAGAACTCAGCACCACACCGTTTACATTTGACGTAGAGGCCAGGCATAAATCTCACTTTTCGAAATATTCGAAACCACGATACACTTGTTTTCTGGTTGGGCAGGCCATTGTGTCCATTTATATTGTATAGCACGACTTCTTTTATACCTTTTTTCTTTCACTTGGTCATGGGCACGCGCGCAATTTTGTCTGTTTGGGTGTTTGCAGGGCACGCTTCCCAAGCAAAACCGCAATTATGGCGAAGACCATGAGTAGTAACAGGAGAATTGGGGTCTGAGGGAACTCGGGGATCACGAAGTAGACGTAGTATTGTCCAGCATTGTCGTTTACCGCTTGGTTTTCGGCGTTATCGAACGCAACTATCCTATATTTCACCCACGTTCCCGCGTGCTGCCCTAGGAGGGTGGCTTCATAAAGCCCCGACGTTGAGTTATAGTCCATTGGCACGTCAAACCACGAGGTGCCATTGTCGTCCGTATATATGAGCGTCACATTCTTCACACCACTTGCTGCGTCAGTGACAGTCACTGAGACTCTTACTGGTTGGTCAGGCATGATATCCCCGTCCGGTTCGCAAAAGGGAACGCCTATGTTAGGAGGAACGTAATCGCCGGGTGCTTGTGGGTAAACATATACGTTCATACAGTCTTCATCGGTGGTGGCGATGTAGCCTCCCGCAACAATTTCGTTTTTTGCGCGGTCCAACCAGACGCCAAATGCCTCTGCCAAGCCATTTCTGTCGGTGTTATCAGGGTCTACTGTACGGGTATCGTCGTATCCAATTGTACTTGCAGCTTGTACCAGTACGTGTCGTGCGGCCCAGTAGTCGAGGGCGACAGGGTCGGTGCCTGCCATGAGCACGTTGACCCTTGTGGCTCGGTCATAAGTCGTACCGGGTCCGGCTAGCGCCGAAGGCGGCGGATTGGCGTTTATCCAAATTGCATCAATAATGTTTAAGGTTGGGAGGCCAGTTTCAACCATCAGCGTTCCCATACCTCCAGTCGCAACAGATGAGTGACCATTGGCCAGCCCTCCGACACCTTCTCCTTGCGACTGCACTCCCATGTAGTGTTTCAGGGCCGCCGTAACCCCATACCCGCTATGTGATTTTAGAACGGGCATGTTGATTACTTTCAATCTCTTTTCGTATCCTGTTCCGTTCCATATGCCATTTTTGAAGCTGATGTGTGTTCTAAACTGTGTTCTAAACTTGGGATAAGAAACATAGATTCCAGTTTCGGGGTCCGGAAGATCGTAGAGTATGTAGCCGTCAGACATGTCTCCAGAGGAATACTCGTTCACGCGCGTGCTTCTTATTGGTATCCAGCTGTGTGTTGAAATATTGTAGTGAGGTAGGAACATGTTAACCACGTCTTGAGTTGACTGAGTGATGTCTTCGGCATTGCTGTTTGGCCAATCCATGCTTCCCTGCCACTGGCCATTATCCGCGACCACGATTTCGCCGACGAAGCCGTCAGGATGGTCAACTATGGCTTGTATCAGCTCGTTCAAAACGTCTGTATTTGTTCCTCCCCGGGCGGGCCACTCTTCATTGATCTTTATCAAAACCACGTCTTCACGGGCAATTAGCCCGCTAGGTCCCTGATTTGCCCTGCTTGTGTCAGACTCGTAGAAGAGCAAGTCATGGGAACCCATGAGATTTATGAGTTCACTGATATGGGAAGATTCGCGGCCGTTCACAACATAAACATCTGACGCGGGAAAGACTGTAGCATTTCTAGGTGTGAGTGTTAGTGCGATTTCTTGACTAGGATCAACTGCTCCAACCGGTTGTAGACTTACCAGCAATTGTTCACCGCCTATTACCGCACTTACCACAAGCATGAGTAGGGCCAACGTTGACCCTTTTTTGGACAGGAACTTTTCCGTTTTTGTGAAGACTGCAGTTATTGAGAAGGGGATGAAAGCGCTCACTATCATTGAACTGTTTGCCAAAGCCGCTCGCTGGCACGGATACACTATTCTTGATGGCTTTGTGCCAGTTCGGAAAAGGAACCAGAAGACACTCGTAACACTAAAGAAGAGTAGACCCGTGTTCCTAATTTTATTCTTCTTTCCCGTTCTTTTGTGATGAGTTTTCATTTTGCACTGGGCCTTAGTGCTTATACGTTTGCAGATATTAAAACATAAAGACCAGTGTGATCTGCTTGGGTGCGCCTATAGTTCTCCAATCACGGGGAAGACCGTAAACAATGTGCAAGAACTAGTCTGAGGAACTTAGAGGAGAAAGGTTGGGGAAAAGGCGGAAATCATGATTCCTCGAACCACGGGATGGGGAGTTGTCGAGGTTGTCTTGGAGAAGACTCCGTGAATGAAGGGACTGTCAAAATCGGCATTGTGGATTTGGCGCGGCCATGGTTTGTCTAGAGCGTTCTAGTAGAAAAGTCGATGCCTTCGAAGCATCTGAGACAAGATTCACCGTTTCTTCCAAGAAGTTGGCAAGTTGCATTCCGGAAGGCGTTAACTCGTACGTTCTCGGTTTCTTTCGAGTAAAAACAAGGCGCCTTCTCCTTAACCTCCGTAGATATTTGTAGGTTCTTCTAAGGTTTATACCGGCTCCTTCAGAAAGCTCACGGGCGGATATACCGACCTCTGGAATGGTTTCATAGACCTTTTTCTCTGTAGGTGAAAAGGCCTTCTTCGGCACTTTCTTGGTTCTAAAATAGAAGACGTAGTCTGGTGACTTACTCTTCGCTATCAGCCTATTTTCCAGTAGCCTTTTCAGAGGTCGTGACAGACTTTTTTGACCCACTGATTCAACAAGGTCTCCATAGGACTTCGGTCCATCTTTCAACTTCTTTAAGACTATTTCTTCATAGCAATGGGAGTGAGAGGGCAGTCGATTTTCTACACCAAACCTGTTTAGTACATCGAGAAACTTCTGACCGTATAATGTTAATCTGTACTTGTCGCCATGTTCTCTGACAAAACCTACTTTCACAAGGGGTTCAACATACTCGCTAGCTATGGTGTGCTGACTATGGTAGTATCCTTTATTCTTCAAGTATCCCTGTAGTTCTCTTGCACTGCGAGGATGTTCGGAAAGCGCTTCAAGGACTTCTGATCGTCTATCGTTCTTCACTGCATTAAGTAAGGTGTGCACATGGCCGTCAGTGTATAATGTTCCGTTCATCTCAAGAAATTCGTTTTTCGCCCTCCATATCTCACATTGTTCAATGCAAACAATTGGGGAGACAGGCTCACAGTATTGGCAAAGGCAGTCTGCCTGCCCGAGAATCTCAGCAAGTTCCGAACTGTTGTCTACGATCTTGGACAGCCATTGACGGGACTGCATTTCAAGAACCATGGTCAAACCCCTCAATCACGTATGTCAAAAGGGGCCTGTGACGGATCATCGCTTCCAGTCGTACAGAAAGGGAGAAAGGACGATAGAAAAAAGAAGAATATCGGAAGCATCCCTTCACTAGCCCTCCTTTATGACATACGTCATATAAGTATGACATACGTCATACTTATATACCTTTCTACGGACATGGTATAATTCCGTGAGTTAGCATGTTGCTGCCATGTGAAGTTGCAGTGAAGTCGCTGGTTCCAGCTCTTCGATCTGCCATTGCAAGAGAACTAACGCAAACATATGGGTTGAAACAGAAGGATGTGGCAAAGCTTTTGGGTGTTACCCAAGCAGCCGTGAGTAAGTATACCCGACACATCAGAGGCACAGCCCTCCAAATTGGGGAGATAAAAGAAGTCCAGCCGATGATCAAAGAGATCGCTGTCTCGCTGGCTAGCGGGCGCATGACAAGATACGAACTCGTTTCAAAGTTTTGCATGACCTGCGAACTGATCAGGGGAAAAGGCTTGATGTGTGAGTTGTGCAAACGCTCAGATCCGTCAATTGACGTTCAGCAATGCTCTGTCTGTTCACAGATCTGAGAAAGTGTGTTGAGTGTCTGAAACTAGCGTGGAGTGGTTCTAGCAATCACTTCTTGACGTTTTATGCAGATATGCCATAAGATTTATTAGGATTCTAAGATTAGGTGGGTCGAGGCGAATTTTTTGAACTCCGAAGAACTAGATTTAAGAAAATTCTTCGAAGAGCAAATAGAGCTAGAAGAAGAAATAGTCAAATCTATGAACCAGGCTCTGACGACATTAACCAACCCGGTAGTTAACGGGGTTTTGAAAGGAATTTCTTTAGACTCTAGAAAGCACGCTGAGATGTACCGAGGTGCCATAGAGGTAGCCTCCGTTCCGCCGGCTATAACGGAAGAAGAGTTTGAACGACTGAAAGAAGCCGTTAAGAAACATATCGTATACGAAGAGAGAACAATACGTCGCTTAAACCGTGTCATTGAGAAGACACGAAACGTGAAACTAAAGTTCTTGCTGAAGTCCATACTTGCCGACGAGAAGAGACATCATAAACTCTTGAACACAATCATGGACATTGTGGTGCG
>CAYGAE010000039.1:0-13829 GCA_964347855.1 uncultured Candidatus Bathyarchaeia archaeon | reverse complement strand
CGGCTTAATAGGCCTTTGTCGCACATGAGATTAACAATTGGAGAAACGTTCAATGCTGTTTCTAGCGCCTCCCGAATCTCCTTCGTTGTCATGCCTCTGCCTCGGAGTATTCTCAGGATCTTCCTCGATGTTTCTTCATATTGCTCATGAGAGATGCCCAAAAACTTTGAATACTGCTCGGAAGCAGGTTCTGCCGTTTTTCGTGTAGCAGCAAACGCAGTTGACAGTATTTCTTTTGGCACGATGTGGACTGTCTTCCGCATGCACCGAATCTTGCCAAGATTCCTTTTCACATAGAGTTCTTCGTACAACTTCCCTTTTGTGAAGTTATTCATTCTAGAGAAAAGGGATAAATAGGGTGTTCTTGGGCTCGTGGCATGCAAGCCGCCCATATCCCGGACTGTTTCGATGATATCGTCACTTCTTGTTTCGTCTGTTAGATGTTGTTTTCGCAACACGAAATGATCCAATTGAGTCCGCATAACTGCGTTCATCAACCTCTCTCCAATCAAATCTAGTCTTCCTTTATCTCATGTTCTTGACGCACAGTTCACTTATTCATTGTTTGGTTTATTTGCGTGCCCGTTGGTTCTTCCAGAACCTACTTTCATAGGATCTTATTAGCTGCGAAATACATGATATAGCGCGGGCACAGTTTACGACATGGAACAAACTTCTGTGGTTCAGTAACAGAAAAGTTAAAGGGTGTGTCAACCTATACAAAAGAGATGTCACAGGCGAGTAAACCATGTTCCGATGGCTGAAAGACTTGCTGACAATCTACACGTGGACAGAACTCTGGATCGTAGTGAGCGTACCTACAGCAATAACGGGATTCTGGTTCCTGTTTAGTTTTCTATTGAGCATTCCAAACAACGCCATCAGAACAATTTCTATATGGTCACTACTGTTTGTCTTGACATTGGCAAGCGCCACCGTTGATGTTTTGAGGAAGAAACGAGCCGCGAAAGCATCTTGATTCCATTTCCCGCTTAGCCCTTCACCTTACCAACTGAAAAAATCTCATTCCGGAGCACGTTCGGAATATTTCCCCAACACGATATGATCGATTACCATGGAGAGGGCGCGGAACACTTCATCACCATTCAATGCGCTGGTGTCAAGGATTAGATCAAAGGGAGAGAAGTCTTTTCCAAGATTGAAACCATAGAGGCTCCTATAAATGGACCTTGTCTTCTCCTCTTTTTTCCCCATAACGTCCAGAGCCTTTCTGATGCTAATGTCGTCTCTCTGTGCAAGCCGTTTCGCTCTTACATCCGTCGACGCTTCCAACCACACCTTGAACCCTTTGTCTAACAACCAAGGCATCGTCCAACTGTCAAGAACGACGTCTCCGCTCTTGGCCAATTCGATTAGTTTTTGATCCACCCGTCTGTCAAAATTGGCATCCGTCATTCTTTGCCCAAGAAACCTCAGCCCTTCATCAGTCTCCCACCACCCCTTTTCGGCTGAGTTGTATCCCGCTTCAATTGCCAAGGCTTTCAAAGCGTCTCCACCCGAAAGATACTTGAGCCCGTATTTTCCTGCAATTCGCTTCGCTAGAGTGCTTTTTCCACACCCAGTCATCCCACAAATACATATAACTATTCTTTTGTTCCTTCTTCTGCTACTGTTCGCCATTGTACGGCTCGTCCGCCTTCGTCAGCTTGTTAAATGCTTCTTACTGCCTGCCTTAACAAGTCTTGGAGACAGTTGTGACATAATTGACCGCCGTACATACGTTCAATCTTCTTCCGACTCGCAGGAAGCTTGCGAAGTCTGGATGGAACCGCGTGTGGAATGCCGGAAAGAGCCCTACCACACCTTGCACAGAGTACTGCACTCGGCTTCGCTTGCTTATAGTGTGTTGTGGCACGTCCTCCAGGCACTCGTAGCTCACGACGCTTTCGGCTTCTTGTACGTAGAGAGGGTTTGGGCATCTATTCGGTAGCCCCCAAAGCTAAGCCGAATACACGTGCGAAGATGGTTCCAAAGAAGAAAGAGCAAATGAGATACCAATAGAAGATGGGTAACGCCCATTCTCCACCGAACCAGGGAAGATAAGCAACAATATTGCCGCCATAAAAACCGCCGAGGGCTTGCCATATCAGAAGGAAGGGAACCATGAAGAGGAGAGAGACCTTCATTGATTGCCACATCATCTTTGATTGAAGCTTCGTGATTCGAGGTTGCTGTCTCTTGACCTTTGCCAGAAGCTTCTTGTCGCCAGATTTCCTGGCCTCATTGAATTCGGAAGTCCACTGAGAGATCTCGCGCCGCCAGGTGTTGAGTTGTTTTCTATTGGTGAGAAGGCGGTTCGCCAGGGATGTACAGAGCGTAATGATGACAGAAATAAACAAGATGGCAACTGCTGCTCCCGGTGCGTTAGGCACGAATAGCCAATCCAAAGGTGATGCCACTTTTTTCACCTACCGAACATTTTAGGATGTAACTCTGTTCAGTGTGTTTCAGTTAGGGTTTTTAACTATTTTCACTGTGTGCCAGTTAATAGCTTTTCACGTCGGCCATTTTCTATATCCCATGGTAGTCCTGTTCCCATCAAGGTATACCCAATGTCACTCGCCGAGCACGCGGCGAAAGGCCGGATACATCTCTGCAACGCGCTCTTGTACCAGAATCTGATAGTACTGATAGAGAATGCCAACAGACAGCAGTACACCCATCCCGGTTCCGAAGACTCCGAAGAAATCTGCGGTAGCGGCTATCAGCCCCACCACGAACCCTCCGAGCACCGCGACCACTGGAATGTAGCGTTTAAGGATCATCTCGATGGGCCTACCCGATCGTCGGAATCCGGGAATCTGCATTCCAGAATCAACCAGTTGTTTTGCAACAGTTCTTGGACCCAGGCCTCCTACTTCCAGCCAGGTAAGCGAAAAAACGATGCAGAAGGCCATCAGTATGCCTGCATAGATAACTGCTCTTGCAGGGTCGCTTACGACCGATGAAAGGGTTCGCGGAGAAGTCACATAGTGTACAAGACCACCTACGGGTTGGGGTTGGCCACTTTCCTGATCAAATGTGAATTGGCCAAGAAGGTCAAGCCAAAAATTTTGGCCGGGGGACGGTTGACCGAGTTGGTTCCAAAGGAGTTGAGAGAAGAAATAAACGTTTGCAAAGAGCGCGGAAGCGAAGATTACTGGCAGGTTCGACACGTAGAGGAGCTTGATTGGATACCTACCCCGAAATCCGCGATAGCGAGCGTAAGAGACAGGAAGTTCAACTCTGACACCCTCGAAATAGATCACGATGAGAAATACACAAATCGTCGTGATGAACCCCAGTATTGACGGAAGATTTCCGCTTCGCAGGAAGACGTTCCAAAGAGATTGCCCACCTGAAATTGCTTGGAAAGACGCTACAAAGGCGCCGTAGCTCAGTCCATCCGCCATTGGGGGCGTTGGGGCTAAGCTCTCCCATAAAATTCCCTTAGCAACTCCAGCTAAGATGAAAAGGCTAATCCCACTGCCAAAGCCCCATCCTTTCTGGATCATTTCATCCAGAAACATGAGGATTATCCCAGCAACTAGAAGTTGCATGAAGATGATAACGGCCGTGAATGGTTCCTGAACACCATAGACGCCGCCGATCAGATATGCGGAAGCTTGAACTCCAGTCAGGATTATGGAAAAGACTTTGCTTGCGGTCGTAAACAATCCTCGATCGTCTGGGTTGGTAAAGTCTACGGCGATCATGCCAGACCCGGCCAGGAGCTGCAGTATGAGCCCTGCAGTTACGATGGGTCCTATTCCCAATTCCATCAGAGTCCCGCGATTCGAAGCAAAGATCACTCGGAGATGAGTTAACTCCCATCCTCCGCCTGCGGGGATTCCGTAGAGGGCTACTTCGCCCATTATAAGGTATAGCGCAAGGGCTATGGCGGTCCAGAAGATCTTTTCGTTAAAACCGACCTTTCGCTCGGGTGAACCAACCTCAGGCACAAACCTGGATAGAGGCTTGAATATCCCGAGGAACCTGCCAGCCATGCTACTTCCCTCAACCTTCACCTTTAAGCAAATCTGATACACGATGTAATTAATCTTGCTAGTTAGCCTGCTGGTCTTTGAGAATGCGACCGCCAGCATCCTCAATTTTTTTGGCTGCCAACTCGGAATAAAAGGCAACTTTTACAAGAATCGGCGTGGTTATTTGCCCTTTCCCTAGAAGTTTGTCGTATCCCAATTTGCCCAGATCTAACAAAACCGTCCCTTCTTTCCGTTCTACCAGCGCTTTAGCTGTTTGTCTATGAAGCAGTTCTTCAAGTTCCCCGACATTAACCAAGCTCAATCTCTGGCTTAGGCCCTGCTTAGATGTGAACCCTTTTTTTCCAAAATAGTCTGGCTCATATCTTAGGATGTACGTCCACCCTTCTTTGTGGCGACCCACCTTTCGTCTACCTTTTGACCCTTTGCGGTGCTGTCCAACTGTACCTGCTCCATGGGTCCTGGAGCCACGATTCTTTCTAATCTTCCTAAGCTTGTGAGGCAAGGCTCAACCTCAAACTATTCTAAGACTATTTTTTCACCTTTGACAGTCCTTTTCACGAGTTTCTTCAGGTGTATCTCGACCACGCCATTCTTATATGACGCCCTTGCGGATTTGGAGTCAACCTCTGTTGGAAGCTTCAGTTCCTTGTGGTACTTACGTGTAGGAGTATCCACATCGATGGTAAGACTACTTCCAGTTGCGTGAAGAATTATGTCCTCCTTCTCGACACCTGGGAGTTCAGCGATAATGACTACGTCTTTCTCGTCTTCCATAATATCGACCAGAGGCTCCCGTTCTTCGCGAATTCGTGGTCCTATACGACTTTGGTGGACATTCCCAAATTCACGAATCACCGGCTTTCCATTGGTTCCAACGGACATTGAGAACCCATAAACATAAGGTCCGTAGGCTTTCCTCTCCTTAGAGGATTCCTCAAAGGTTCTGCGCGTCAGCTCGTCCATTGCTTTTTCTAGTCTGCTAATTTCGTCAAAGATGTCGAACCATGGTCGTCTTTTCCGTCTCCAACGTTCGGTCAATGAGACTCCTCCGGACAATGATTGTGCATGAGATGGTGCCTATAAAGTATATCGCCGAGTTGTCAGATCATTCGTTCTATAATATCGTTGATGGCGTCCCCTCGATATCCCGTAACGCCGCCAGCGGCAAAGCTTTTCTTAATCTTCCCCTTGAAGCCTTTTTTGGGTGGATGCAGGCGGAAGATGGGTTTTACCTTTGCGAGCTTGTTGTAGTTGACCTCCAATCTGTGTGCGGCTTCAGCCAATTCATCTAGAGATTTGTAACCGATCTCTTTCGCGTAGGTGTCTGTCAGCTTCTCATCGCCCACAAGTCTTCCTCTTTCCTTAACGAGCATCGCTACGTTTTCTCTGGAAATTTCACCCCAAGTTATGTAGTTCTGCACTTTTCGTAGCATTCCGATGTTTGAGGGACTGTCATCAATCAATACCGCGTGACAATTGCGGTTTAGACGTAGCAGCTGAAGCGTCTCTTTTATTTCTCGGGAAACGTCACTCAGGCCGCGAACTCGGATAGCAACCAAACATTTTCGCTTTTTACTCGTTTTATCTCACCCAGTCCTTTGGTGTGACCAAGCTGTACGTCTTTTGCAAGGCGTCAAAGACGGCGTAAGCGAAGGAAGGAATGGTTTTGGTGGATCCATAGCTTTTCGTCCAGCAGTCTTTTACTCCTGCGAGGCCTAGGATTATTTTGCCTACCTCATTTGCGACGATGCCTAAACCCCGTGGACCGGGGACTAGGACGATTTCCACTCCGCCGCATTTGCCTTGAACCTTGAAGGAGAGCGAATGGGGTTTTCCACAACCACATTCCCAGCTTCCACAGCCGCGACGAACGAGGGAAACGTTTAAGCGGGCATTGACTGCGGCTTTTTCAATGGCAGTGCGTACCTGTTTAGCTTTCCCTGAACCTAACCCTACGTAACCATCACGGTCACCAACAGCCACTATGGCTTGGAATCGAGACTTTTCGCCAGCGTCTGTTTGCTTCTGCACTAGATTTATGTTGAGGACTTCTTCTTGCAGATCTGGAAGAAGAACGTCCACTATTTCGGGCTCGCGTATCTTTAATCCTTCCATAAAAATCTCTTCCATGGAAGAGATGCGCCCTTCAAGAATCATCTTTCCAAGCCTCGTACGCGGCATCCACTCCTCGGTTCGTTCTTCCCTACGGGACACTTTTCGTTCTTCCCTCCTTAAACGATGCTTCTATCTTCTTCTTTATCTCAGAAAAGTGTTCTGAGAGTTGCTCCGGGCGCAACCTTCTGGATAGATATTTAGAGAATTGATGCTCGTAGGCTTCAGGGTTTGCAGAAGCCAGTTGATTAGCATAATTGACGACGTGTTGTCCACTCACCCTCGGTTCCTCAGGAAGCATGCTCTCGTTATGTGAAATTGCCACACCTGCGTCAATGGTCCCTTTTAATGCTGCGAAGACTCGTGCACCCCGAGAGGAGGATTGGAGACCTATGTCTAAGACAGCATTCTTAACGCCATTGGCGGTTGCTCTAAAACCGCAGAGGAGTCCGGTCAAATAAGACGCTGGAATGTTTCCGCAGTTACCCTGCCACCCATAGGTTTTCATCAATTCACGAGAGTGGGCTGAGGCCATAATAAGGTCCCCAGCTGTCTCAGCCTTGGCCATTTGTACCATCGTGTGATTTAGCGTGCCTCGAACGACTAACCGTGGTAGACGTGAAAGAACCAGGGCCCTTCTTGAGCGATAATCGGTTTTTCCTTCTCTTCTTCTACGGAAAGGAAGTCGGTAACTAGGACCCTTCGCCATCAACGTTTCCTTCCTAAGCCACGAGTTTTTATGTAACGCTCTAAGTCTGCTGTTGATTCAAAAACACCGCTTCCCGCCATATTGTACAACTTCCGATAGACACTCTCCGTAATCAGACGACTCTCCTTCAGTTCACGCAACTTCCGTCTTAGTGTTCGAACCTTTTTCATCCAAACGTCCTTCTTAGACTGCTTTGCCCGAGCGGATCCAGTTCTCCGGCCAGGTCCTCTTCTCAGCCCCTTCTTTCTCTTTTCCTGTAAGACCCTTGCTCTGGCGCGACTGACCCCTTTCTTCGACAGAGGTTTGATAGCGCCTTCGTGAACTAGTTTCCGAATTTCCTCCCGTGTAATTGCCACTTCAACGTCTATGATTCGTTCAGGATCGATCCAAACCCGGTTCGCACCTATCTTGAGGATTTCGGCTGCCAAGCGGCGTTGGCTTTTGAGACTCAATTCACTTCTTCGCTCCTTCTGGTTCTGTCTCAGTTATCTCTTTCTCTTCTTCTAGTTCTTCCTCTTTAAACTCCTCTTCTTCGGCTTTCTCAAACTCCTTAACTTCTTTTGGGTTCAGGATGTGTATTCCCAGTTCTCTAGCTTTGGCTAGGATTTCAATTCTTTTTCGGGCTCCAACGGTGTGGGCGATTCTTATGGCTTGCGTTTCGGGGTCTATCTCTTCAACATCATCCAAGTTATGGACAAGAACCTCTTCGTATCCTGACGGATGCAGCCCTCTAGTTTTCTTGGGACTGCGATAACCGGTTGTGGGAGATGGGGGCCATCCCTTCACTTTCTTTCGCATCTTGCTGTCTATGCCGCGAGCTCTTCTCCAACTCTTTTTCAGGCGGTGGTATCGCCAGCTTTCCTGTCGTTGGAAGTTAGGTTTTGGGTGTTTGGCGTCCTTCCTTTTTTTGGGAGGCTTCTCTTCAGCCGAGGCTTTTGGCTTGGCTTTGCTTTTCATTCTTCCATTCCCTCGTGTTTTTCGTAGACGTAGATTCCGTCAAGGAAGACTCGGGGATCTTTTCTTTTGACCTTAGTTGTCTTTTCGATGGTGGCGGCGGTTTGGCTGACTTCTTCGATGTCAATTCCTTGCACGATTACGTCTTCACCTTTTGCGATGACTTGTGCAGCGCCTACTATTTTGGCTATGCGTGGACTTCGCTCTCCCGTGAAATTTTCTATTGCCACTGAGTTCTCTCTGACTTTGACAGATATTGGAAAGTGAGAAAACACAACCTTCAGTTTATATGTGAAGCCTTTTGTCACTCCCGTTATCATATTTTGAATGTGAGAACTAACGGTGCCTACGATGGCTGCTTCCCTTTTACGAGGCCAGCTTGTATGAACTCTAATAGTCTTTCCTTCTAGCTCAATAGACACAGGAGCATGGGAAAAGTCGCGAGTCAGCTCTCCTTTTTCACCATTGACTTTGACAACTCTCCCCTCAACCTTAACTTCAGTGCCTTCAGGAATCTCGATTGACTTGACCGCCTCAAGGGCACGCATCCTCAAATCTCCTAATAGACAAACGCTAAGAGACGCCCACCAATCTTCTTCTTTTTGGCTTCCTTGTGAGCCAATACCCCTTGAGAAGTTGAAAGCACAATGACCCCAATTTCCCTTGATGGTAGAAAGCTTTTTTCCCATGTTTCAATCTTGTCAAAGCTTACGGGATGATGTGGCTTTATGGCGCCACAGTTGTTCACACGACCAAGAAGCTGAACCTTAAATTTTCCTGACCGCCCGTCATCCACGAATTCGAACTCTCCAACGTAACCGTTCAGCTGCATCACTCTCAAAACGCGTCCCAAAAGCTTTGACGCGGGGCTGATCACGCATTCACGTTTGTTCCGCGACTCGTTATTCACAATGGTCTTCAGCCCACTCGCAAGTGTATCCATCGCAGTCAAACCGTCATCCCTCTCTCACTCATATTTCTCAAATCCTAACTCCTTGGCAATCTCTCTGAAGCACTGACGACAAAGATTCAATCCGTAACGACGAATGATCGCGCCATAGGATCCACATCGTTTGCATGGTCGACTTCCTTTGCCGTATTTTCGCTCCTTCTGTGGTTTCTGCTTCCCCATGCATGTCACCTAGATATCATATGACCTCAACGTTAAACTCATCTTTGACGAACGACATTGTCTCTTCAGGTTTCGGCACGTGACTTGACCCAACCTTCGATTTGGATCGATGCCTATACTTGACACGGCGTCCAGGTCTGCCTAGAACAACTGAGATATCCATACCGTATATGCCAAGCTCCGGCACATACTTGGTCCCAGGAATCTCTATGTGCTCCTTGATGCCGAAGGAAAAGTTGCCGTAATCATCAAAACAGCTCTTCGAGAGCTTATTGTCTACCGCCTGAAGACTTTTCTCAAGAAAAACCCTCGCCTTCTCTCGCCGCAGGGTCACGACACAAGCTATGGGTTCTCCCTTTCTGATACCAAAATCCCGAATTGTCCTTCTGGCTTTTCGTTTACATGGCCGTTGACCAGCCAGCTGTTCAAGAACCTTCGCGGCCCTTTCAAGCGGCTCCCCAGATTTCCCAACAGAAATGTTGACGGTTACTTTCTCAATTCTGGGTCTAAGCATGGGATTCTCAAGCCCCTTCTTATGGATTTCTTTCTCAGACAATTTAGTCAACCTCTGGCAGAGATATGTAGGGTTCAGCATCACCGAGGATGAAAACGTAATCCAGAATGGTCTGGAAGCTGTTTCCGTTTTTGTCCTCTACGGTGGCAAGCAGTCTTCGGCGTTTCTGACCTCGCTTTTTCTCAATAGCGGTGATCTTACCATACTTTCCTAGGTTTTTCCCTCCGATGATCATTGCGGCTACGCCCACACCTAGCTTTGCATGACCGAGAAGCTCTCGATCAGGAATGCTCAATTTTAAGGCGTCCAGTGTTTGGTACACATCTTCTTCCGGTTTTCTAGGGTCCTTCACAGGAATTTGCATATTTGTTCCGTCATGAAGATTCAGCTGCACATGTCCGCCTTTTGTAACTGTTTTGTTTTCGATCCGACAAAGTTTGAACGTCTCTTCATCTTTCTCAAGAGGATGCAGAGCTAATCCTTTTCGAGAAGGCAACACTCGATAGCTTTTTTGGATGTCACGTATAGAGACGACATCCATTAGGCCTACAGGAAACAGTTCCTCCCGCTGAACTTTACCATCCACCTTCACTCCTTCCTTGGAAACTATCGTTTTTGCTTCCTTCCGTGTCTTTGCGAACCCCAATATGTCTCGTACAAGAAGTGTAAACGGTATACAAGACGAAATCGGATGAGGCCCCGGCTTTGGTTTGACTGTCCAAACGAATTCCTTCCGGTGAATGGGCCAGAGTTTCGGCGCGGGTTTTCGCTTCAAATGCTTTTTTCCGCCTTTCTTCCCCAAATTTTACGACTCTCCCGACGTCTTAGCGGCTTTCCGCTTCGTCTTTTTCTTTTTCACCGTCTTTTTCGAGGGCTCTGGTTTCTTTTCTTTGGTGCCTTTTTCTTGGGGCAGCTCAGCTTTCTTGCTCTTTCGCTTCAATATTTCTCTGCGCCATCTGTCTTCAAGACTTAGGCGAGTAATCATGACTTTGGAGGGATGAATAGGAACCAGCATGGTGGTTCCATCTACCTTCTCACGGGTTACACCTTCAATGAAGACTCTATATTTGGTTCGATCAATTCTACTGACTTTGCCTTCGAATCCTTTGCGGTCTCCCCTCATAATTTTGACGGAATCTCCAGTTCTAACAGGAAGCGAGTTAGTGTTATGCGATTTCTTTAACGCAGCCGAAAGTGTAGCGGAAAATCTCTTGTATCGTTCGTGATGAGGGGCTTGGAACAATCTTTTGCGCTGTTTCCGAGGTTTAATCGTCTTCATGGTCTTCTCTCTTCTAAACTATGATGCTTGCAGCACTCGCTACCCTCGGCCAGCGCTCCGCTGCCTCCTTGGCTACTGGCCCCCTGATTTCGGACCCTCGCATTTCACCTTCCGGGGTCATTATGACCGCTGCGTTGTCCTCAAACTGAACCCAGTCTCCGTCGGCGCGTCGATACGGCTTCTTCTGGCGAACAACTACGGCTCGAAAAATCTTCTTTCGCAGGTCAGGGGTTCCTTTTCTTACCGAAACAACAATCATATCTCCTACTGCGGCTGTGGGAAGTCGTCGTAGTCGTCCTTTGTATCCTATTACTTGGATGAGTCTGAGCGCCTTTGCTCCTGTGTTGTCGGTGCATTTAACCATGGACCCAGCTGGCAACCCTCTTGAAATTTTAGGTCTTTGACCAATGACCCCTCGTGCGATGAGGGCACGTGCCTTCGCTCTTGTGGCCATCTCATGACGCCTCCAGTTTCTCAACAATCACGGATGAAACCGTTTTGCTGATTGGGCGGCATTCCGCCACTTTTACGCGGTCTCCCTCTCTGGCACTTATACACGGAGGGTTATGAGCAGAAACGTGGCTATGTCTCCTTTCGTATCGTTTGAACTTTGGCACGTATCGCAGATAATCACGTCGCACAACGACGGTCTTGTCCATTTTGGCGCTAGTTATCACGCCTTCCAACGTGTGCCCTCTGATCGAAAGGGTTCCATGAAACGGGCAGCTGCGGTCGTTACAGGTTTTCTTTGGCTTTTTGAAAGAGAGAGCCATCACCACCGCCTCTTAACCTGTCTCTTGATTCGATCTTCAGGGCGACCGACGATGACTTTTCCGTCAACCTCTACTATCGTTCCGTCCGGGAGTGTGAAATGGAAGACAGCTACGTTTTTGACGATGACCTTTCTCTTGCCTCTGTAGAGTATCGTGACCGTGTTGCGAGTTTCGTCCAGCACTTTGCCCGCAATATTCACGTAGTCTGAATTTGCGCTTCTTACAACCTTTGCCTTGCGTCCTATAAGGTCGCTTTGAAGGGTGACCGGCTCTACTTTCATCATTTCTTCCCCTTCGCTAGTCCTTCCTCAGTTTCAATGGTGAGAACGCGCGCAATTGCTTTGCGAAGCTCTCGGATTCGAGAGGGATTGTCAATGGAACCTCCTGCCTTTGACATTGTTTTCAAGCGCACAAGTTCTGTTCGTAGCTCGACAACCTTTTTGCTGCGTTCTTCAGAGGACATGGCGCGGATGTCTTTCTTCCTTAAGAAAGGCATGCTATTCCTTTGCCTCCACAGGTTCTGTTTCAACAACCTTCGCGTCTTCTGTTTCAACGGTTTTGGCTTCTTCTATTTCCACTTCTTCTTTCTCGCTTTCCTCTGTTTCTGCGGCTTCTGGAATCTCGTCGATTATCTTCGCTTGATCTGGAAACTGGGCGTCTGGGGGCATTAGTCGTACCTTTACTCCCATGATGCCTGGTTTTAGTTGGGCGTGTAACTCCGCTTTTCTCATGTATTTGATTGCAGGTTCACCGCTTTTGGGCATATACCCTGCTCGAAACTTCTCGTATCGAGCGCGGTCTGTCCGCAGTTTTCCACTGATAATGATTTCTGCGCCTAAGGCTCCTGCTTCCATGATTTGGTTTAGCGCCCAGAAGCCGGCTCTCCGGAAGTGTACGCCTCGTTTTAGGGCTGAGGTGACACGGGAGGCGACAACGTGGGCGTTGAGTTCGGGAATCTCGATTTCTGCTACGGATATCTGGGGGTTGGGTAGCTGGAATTTTTCTTCGAGGACGGTGGCAAGTTGTTTTATTGTTTCTCCGCCTCGTCCAATGACTATTCCGGGACGCATGACGTAAATTACTATATGTGCCCCTAGGGGGGTTTTTGTGACCGTGACGCCGCCATAGCCAGCTCTTTCAAACTCGTTTCTTAGGAATTCGTCGATTTCGGCTCTTTTGACCGCTTCGTCTATGAAGTGTTTGACTGCTGACGTTTATTTCTCCTCCCTTTGTTCCAGGATTAGTTCTACGTGGCATAAGGTTTGGAAGCGCGGTGTTGATCGTCCGAAAGCTCGGGGGATGTAACGTTTGATCTTCATTCCGGGGTGAGCGGATGCGTAGGTTATTTTCATTCGTTCTATGTCGAGTCCTTTGTATTCTGCGTTTGCTTCCGCATTCTCTAGTACTTCCAGAACCTTTTGTGCGGCTTTAATTGGATATCTTCCCGCGTAGGCTTGGGGGATTCCACGCCTGTGGGGGATCTTCTTCTTGTGTCTTCTGATGGGTACAGGCTGTTTCTTTATGATCACCTGTTGCAGGTAGTTTTTGGCATGTGGGAGGTTCATTCCTTTTATAGTCTTGCATACTTCTGTGGCATGTTTAGGGGATACTCTGAGTTCTCTTGCGCTGGCTTTTACTGTGATGTCTGGGTTTGTCGGTGTGGTTGAGTATCCCCATTTTGGCATTTTTATTCGTCCATTATTTGTGCTGATTCAACTGGAGAATGGCTGTTTATATGTTTTGTTGTTTGTGTTTTTGCTTGTGCGTGTCTGTCTCTAAAACAGGGGTATTATGGTGTTGGGCTGTTTGAGTGCGTATGAAAGAGAACATGATTCAAAGGGGATGCCAAAAATCGGCGTGGTCGTTGATGTTCAGCGGGATGGGTGCGGGGTTTTCGAGGTGAGAGAGTGAGAGGAAGGTCTACAAGCTGACTATGAGCTCTCTGCCCGCACCGGTTCAGAATTCTTCGCGCAGATATAAAAGATTGATGTAACAATGTTCCATAGTACAATGTTTCATAGAGCTTTTAAAATCACACCAGAATATTTTACATAATGCATCTCCATCAACGCCCTGCAGGAAGAGAGAAAGACACGAAAGAGATTCTGAAGACAATAGGCTATGTGGTCACGCTGAAGAAATCCTATTTCAAAGCAAAAGACTTGACAAACATGTTGGGAATCAAACCCAGAGGTCGACACAAGTTGTCGTGGTCCCTGAGAAGGCTGCTCAATCACCGACTGATAGAGATATATCATAAGAATAGTCGCAACCTCTATCATATCCCCGTTGAGAAAAGATTAGTAGACGCATACCATGAGAACCTCTGGAGTCACTTTCAAATGTAGA
>CAYGAE010000038.1:0-14370 GCA_964347855.1 uncultured Candidatus Bathyarchaeia archaeon | reverse complement strand
TCTAGATAATAATCCTTACCATCAAAGGCAATCCTTGGAACAGGCAGAAACTTCTCTAGCTCCTCTGACACTCCGATAGGCCCTGCTCCAGGACCTCCTCCACCGTGAGGGGTTGCGAAGGTTTTGTGTATGTTTATATGAACGACATCAAAGCCCATGTCTCCAGGTTTTACCTTTCCAAGGATAGCATTGAGGTTCGCGCCATCATAGTACAGTAGGCCACCTGCCTCATGAATGAGCTTTGCGATCTCCTCAATGTCTTTCTCAAAGATTCCTAACGTATTTGGGTTTGTCAACATCAGTCCAGCAGTGCGTTTTGAGACTATAGTCTTCAACGCCTCAAGGTTTACACAACCGCTTTCATCCGAAGGAACCACCACAACTTTGAAGCCAGCCATATTCCCACTGGCAGGGTTTGTTCCATGCGCTGAGTCAGGCACAAGTAGTTCTGTTCTGTCTTCAAGTTGATGATTTGACTTGTGATAAGCTCGCATGATCAAAGCGCCCAAGAATTCTCCGTGAGCTCCAGCGGCTGGCTGCAAGCTCACCTCGTATGTTCCAGTGATCTCCGCAAGCCATTGGGAAAGTTTATACAGGATCTCCAGGATGCCTTGAACCGTTCTTGGGTCTTGGTAGGGATGAATGTTGGCTATTGCGGTGGACGCGGCAAGCAAATCATTGAGTTTAGGGTTGTACTTCATAGTACAGCTTCCAAGGGGGTAAAGCCCAAGATCAACACAATAATTCATCTGAGACAGGCGAACAAAATGCCTCAAAACCTCCACCTCGGAAAGCTCGGGCAGTCGTGGAGCCTCATTCCTCTGCAACTTCTCAGGGAGAAGAGCTTTCGCATCGCGCATAGCTTTCTGGATCTCTTCTTCAACTCCAGGCACGATGTAACCTCGTCGTCTCCGATACCCCATCTCAAAAATGACTGGCTCATTCCAGCTTGCCTGCTTAAACACTTGCAGCCTCTCCTTCTCTCATAATCTCTTCGAGAACAACAGCGAGGCGGTCAATATTCTCCTTTGAATGTATCTCCGTGACGCAATAGAGTGCAGTCTCACCTAGCTCCGGAAACTCGTTGGAGATGTCCTTACCCCCGTGAATCTGACGCTGCAGGAGTCCTTCATGCACATCGTGAATAGTCTTCTTCGTGTCATCAAAATTCACCGTAAATTCTTTGAAATGGGGAGCCTTAAACATGGGAGTTTTGATTCCCCCGATTTCCCCGAGAAGGTGCATTGCGTATCGTGCCTTGCTAATGATCGCTTCTCCCAGTTGTCTCAGGCCTTGGGGACCAAGCAAAGCCATGTACACTGCTGCGGCGACTGCACATAGGGATTCATCTGTGCAGATGTTGGAAGTGGCTCTTTCTCTTCTGATGTGTTGTTCTCTTGTTTGTAGAGCCATACAGAAACCTTTCCTCTTTTCATCAAGAGTCGTTGTCATACCTACTATGCGTCCAGGCATCTGTCTTATCAGTCGCATGTCATCTCGACAAGCGAATATGCCCAGTAATGGTCCGCCAAAATTCATGGGGTTGCCAAGAGGTTGTCCCTCTCCAATCACGATGTCCGCGTGGTATTTTCCAGGTGGCTTCAACAAGCCAAGCGAGATTGGATCTATTCCGACGATGAAGAGTGCGTTGTGGTCGTGGGCTACTTCAGCAATCTCTTCAACTTGTGTTTCGATGAAGCCGAGATAGGTGGGGTTCTCAACGTAGACTGCTGCTGTTTTCTGTGTAATCTTTGTTTTTAGGTGTTCAATATCGAGGTGTCCAGTCTCTGGGTCGTAGGTTACAGGTTTAATGTGTACTCCTGTTGGTTCCATGTATGTTCGTAGGGTTTCAACTCTTTCGGGGTGGATTATCTTGGGAATGATCGCTTCAGTTCTGTGTGTTATTCGTACTGCCATGCGGAAGGCTTCACCGAGAGCGGTAGGCCAATCATACATGGAGCAGTTGGCGACTTCCATGGCGGCGAGTTCGCAGATCATGCTCTGATACTCAAAAAGAGCTTGCAGCATTCCCTGTGAAACTTCAGGTTGATAAGGCGTATATGCGGTGAGGAATTCCGTTCGCTTGACAATGGCTTCAACTGCTGCAGGTACGTAATGGGGCCAGCACCCGGCTCCCAAAAAGACTGGCGTGTCTTTATTTGTTCTGTTTCTTGACAGGAGACCTTCAACATACCTTCTTACTTCTAGTTCCGACGTGGGATGTGGGAGATCAAGCCTCTCTTTTAGTCTGAACTTGTAGGGGATGTCTGCAAAGAGCTCTTCGACGTTGTCAACTCCGATTTGTTCAATCAGTTCTTTCTTTGTTTTGGGGACAGAGTTTGGGATATAGGGATGAATGAATGACTTTGTCATCTGGTCCACCACCGAGAATTAAGGTAGTTTTTCCTTCTCTTGTTTAAGCTTTTTTAGGTGCCAGCAAGTCATTTGCTGTCGATATTCCACCACTAGTTGAGAGTCTGTTCGCTAGAAGCTCTGAAGAGCTGGCAGAGTCCTCACTGATTAACTTTAAATATTGCCGCAAAGTCTCAGATTTACGCTGTAACTGTCGGGCCGCCGTAGCTCAGTTAGGTAGAGCAACTGACTTGAATAGCAATCCTATCAAGGTTGAAGCTGTTAACCAGTTGGTCGACGGTTCGAGTCCGTCCGGCGGCGCCAGCCCTTACTCAGCTTTTGCTAGTACTAAGAGAATACCTATCGCAATTAGCACAAAGCCAATTAAAGTGAAGAAGATGGAAAACTGTGAAACTTCGCCCTCTGGAGGGTCATTGTACGTAACATAGGTGACTATAGCCCCAAGCAAGATAAGTAATAATCCGAAAAACTTCTCTGCAATAGTTAATCCGACTGGCGCCTCGCTCACGTCGTAGCCTCCAAAGGTTTACTTTAGATTCTTTGGGTCTGTTTTAAAACTTATGATAGTATCGTCGTCAACCAGACTAAATCACTATCAAACGTAGGCCTTCTACAATGTTTCCTTTATGTTCTTTGCGCGCCCAAGTATACGAGCTTTCTCAAGCCCTAGGTATTCTTCAATCGTGAGTGATGGTGTGTGAAAACGAAGCCGTCGTAGGGGATGTCTTTCATTGAACAAATGTCCGTGATTGGCAGTTAACAACTGATCTTGGTCAATCCGTTTCCTTTAGTTTTGCTGGTAAGTACTTATCGACAATGTAGGTCAAGCCGTATCTGCTGAAAGCCTCTTGCTCAGCCTTCTTCTTGATCTGCAAAAACTTCTTGATCTCTGTTCGCCACAAGGTCCCTTCGTATCGGGGATCCTTCTCCAATTCGTGGAGTCGTTTAATGTCAACCTCAGTCAAAGCATCGCTTGGCAGTTTATAGTCAACAATGTCAGTAGCCCAAACCCCGCTCCACTTTGCGTCTGGGGTTGTTAGCTCTCTGAGATGAGCAGCGTTTGCTGAGCCTGAGATGATAACCATAGCTATGTGCATACCCCAGGGGTCACCGTCAGTGAAGATGCGCACCGAAAGGTCTAGCTCTTTGTTGAGTCTTTGGATAAGATGTCTCGTTGCCCGTGGAGCCTGACCAGCCGTAAGGATAAGCAGAGCTTTGAATTTCTTGTGAACTTTTTCCTCGATGAACCGGGTGAATAGGCCACCTTTCTCGATGGCTATAACCATTTTTGCGTTAGTTTTTATGAATTCGGCGGAAGTTAGTGCTGGGCCTATCATTACGCCGTCGGGGTGAGATGTCAGATTTAGTTGCTTTCCTTCGTATCCAGGAACTGTATATCCAATAGTTAAGTCACCGAAGATGGCGGAACGTTCTTCAGGAAAGACGTTGAAGTCTTCGCGAGCAAATCCTGTAACGGTTTCGAGGTCCGTTATTATGCTGTTTGATTCTGGTTGATCTTTGAATGGTATGTCAAAGGCTTGCGCTGAGTAATACACATCACGAAGAGTGGAGGTTTTTCGATGCAGTGCGAGTTCTCTGCCGAAGTACCCAGCCCAAACAAGCTGAGTGAGGGGTCTTATGTGACGAATGTTTCTGGCGCTTCTGCGTGTAGTCTTATCCCCCAAAACGTACTGCCGCAGTTCTGGACTATAGTTGATGTTATCGGTGGATCGACTCGGCATCTTTATCCATGGGAACTTGCCTTTATCCATTTGACCGTAAAGCTTCGCTCCAAGCTTCTTTAGGCTTGTTAAAACTTCCTTCCTTCTTTCCTTTATCGAGCTTTCAGTCGGCTTTTTCCTCAATTTTTCTTACGCTCCTTAACAATACTTTGATGTCTGGCTCCTGCGTCTTTCTCGCCAGATCTGTGGAGAATTTGGCGATCTTGGGCAGATACTTGGAGAAGACGGTGAGCCGTTTTTTCTCCTTTTCCACATGTTCTCGTCTGGTCAGAAATCGTTGTAGCTGGCGGGCTACTTCGCGAATGCCGTTCAGAATCTCATTCTTGACTTCTGGTCTGTCTGCAATAAACTCCTTGCCCACCGTCTTATAGGGAACCTTTGTGCTGCACACGTGGACTAAGACAGCAACGGGCATGTCCGGTGTGACTCTGTATCTCCGCCAATTGATGGACCTTATGACTCTAACAGAGACATCGCTGGCTTCATCATATAGCAATGGAATTCTGTTAGCAAATCGGTACACTAATACATCATCTTTCTTTGGTATGTCTCCACCGTAAGCTATCGCAGTCTCAACGATGAACGGGTGTCCAGAATACGTGGAAGGCTTGCGTTGAGAAACTGCCGTAAACTCGGGCTTCAATTCTTTTAGTATGCCAGCTTTCAACAAGTCCTCTCCTAACGGAGATAGGCAGCTGGCGTCGGGAGGAAGAAAGGCTTTGAATCTCTTCATCATCCGTACAAGTCTAACAATTTCATGCGGTTTCAACCTCTTCGGATTCTTGCTATTGTTTATTCCAGCAAACTCCAAAAAACGATTTGAGATATTCTCTCCGACTCTAAGGAAATGTCTTTGCATGAAATCAAACATATTTCTGCACTCTGTGATTCTTATGAGCCGTTGGATGGTTTCCACGTCTACTCCGTAGGGGTGTGGTAATGTCTCCTTGGGGGGAGGTGGCATTTTGGTAGTGGCTCGTGTGAAGAGGTAGAGGCGTCCTCTGGGATCGGCAAAGATTATTTTCGCATAAGGGGTGACTACAGCTGTCTGTTTTAAGTACTCCAGAATCTTTGGCATGGCTCGGAGATAGTCTCCTTCCAAGCTGAATTCAACGGTTGTTCCCCGCCATCGCTCTGCGTTTCGGCGGATTTTGCGATCCAGAATAATTGGTCGATTTCTTTGGATGTCTATCATCAGCTCGTACTCGTAAATCTTGGATGTGCCTGTACTGGACTTGATCTCAACAGGCTTGTGGGTGGTTATTTGCCCGTATAGAATCGCCATCGTTCCTCCGAGTCCAAACGTGCCGCGGGCTTGCTTGAGCTTATACTTCGAGCCAAACAAAACTTGACCAAAAGCTGAGGGTACGTGGCGAGCTGGGATGCCGGATCCGTTGTCCATGACTCTTAGCCTGTATACGTCGACCTCTGATCCACCTCCATCGTGGTCTTCGTTAGACAATCGGATATAGACATTGGGGGGAACTAAGGTTGTGTCAGAGGCGTCAAGGGCGTTCTCCACGAGTTCTCTTATGGATGAAAAGATTGCTCGTGCCGGATTTGTGAAGCCAGCTATATCTCGGTTACGATAGAAGAAGTCGGCTGGGCTAATCTCTTCAAAGGTTACCAGGACTTAGTCTCCTCCAACAATACTTAATCATATAGCGAAATCCTTTGCTTTTTCCTTTCCCTGTGTTTTGCTTGATTCCGTCAAGTCTCTTTGGAAAGCTGATTGCATGAAACGTGGCAATATAGCACATTTGTTTCCATTGCAGTATGTGGATTATTTTAATTTTGCTGTGAATTCTGCACTCCAAAAGCACATATGTTGAAGTGGGTTTTTCAAACTTCTAGCTTTTCGTGTGGAGTTTCCCAGAGTTCCATCTTCTTTTTCTTCAGTTCTCTCCTCTTTCTATGTAAGAATCGGTACACGGTTTTGTGTAGGCTTCCCCTCAGTAGCATGCGGATTGCTTCCTTTGCTGCTTCTGCCTGATCCATGCTTCCGATTATAGAGACTGTGTGTCCGAAAACAGAAACACTGGCCTCAGTCAATTCTTCCACGGTTTTTCTCGTTTTACCTTCTCTTCCAATGACTCTTCCTTTTAACCGTTTCATATCAGACTGCGATTTCCCCACAATTTCTCGTAGGTCAATGACCTCTAACACGGTGTCATCTTCTCTTATTAGTCTAAATGCACGTTCGGGAGAAAAACCTCTTCCTATAGCTGTGATTACCTCTTTGGCTCTAAAGAGAACAGCTGGATCAGCAGCGGTAGGCATTAATACTATCGTGATACCCCCGCTTTCGCTTTCTATCTGAAGCTCCACCGAGAGCTTCTTCTCCACAGTTTCCTTTACACGACCATCTGGACCAATGAGTGCTCCAATGCGCTCTCTCGGAATTTTCACAAAGGTGTTAGGCCTCTCCACCTTTAACCCTTCCGAATGTTTCCTCTATAGGAAGCACGTCTACGTTTAGTTTCCTAAAATATCGGTGCAGATTTTCTAGGTCTCTCCGTAGGAATCGGTCAGCCATGGGATGTTCAAGTGGTACAGCTTGTGAGATGTCAAATAGCACTGCCTGGTTTCTCCGTAGCATCACATTATATTCGCTGAGATCTGCATGCACCAGTCTTCCCTTTTGATAAAGCCTTGTCACATATGTTAGTAGTTGCTGATAAACCCGCTTTGGATTTTCTAGAGAGGTGTCTTTCAATAGGGGAGCGGGTACTCCATTCTTTCCGATGAATTCCATGACCAGCACATTGTTGCTAACGTCGATTGGTTTGGGAACTCTGACTTTAGCCATAGCTGCGCGTTGTAGGTTTTTGAATTCCTTTTGGGCCCAAGCTTTGACGAGAGATCGTGTATCTCGTCTAACGTGAGCGAATCGGGGATCTCCTTCGATGTATGGGAGCATCCCTTTCTTAAACTCAGCTGAGACCGTTAGATAGATCTTTATTGCGAGTTCCTTGCCGTCTGAGGCTTTTCCCCAATAGACTCTTGCTTCCTTTCCAGCTTTTAAAACGCCATGAATCTCGTCGATTGTTCCTTTGTTCAAGAGATCGTATATGGTCATCAGGGTTGACCGGTCAAAGACTTCTTCTAAAACTTGGTATTCTTCGCTTCTTTTTCTCTTCATAAGTTGTTTAATCTCGTAAGATTTTTCTTTTCGCTTTAGTCTTTTCTCCACTTTTCTTCGATGAGACACGCTCAGCTTCCTCGTTCGATGGTGAGGTATCCGTTGTTTCTTAGCCATTCAGCTTGAGCCCTTGTATACCGCCAGATTATGTCGCCGCGCTTGTCGGATTGAAAGTCCCATGGGGAGACTAGAACCACATCTCCTATTCTGACCCAGACTCTCCTCTTCATTTTGCCTCGGATTCGACAGAGACGTTCGTGGCCGTCTTGACATTTCACTGAAACCCTGTCAAAACCTAGTAGATTGAGTGCTATGCCTAGGATGTCGTTTGGGGTTGGTAGTACCATGTTTTTCATTATCTCTTCGCTTAGGACTTTCTTCTTCCCCAAGGATACACCTCAGAGGTTTCTTTCCTACAAGAAAAAGGTGGCTCTACTTAAATAGATTCGTTATACTTTGACGATTTGTGCGTGGGGTACGCCGGATATGTCTAAGACTGCTTCTGGGTGGATAAGCCCTTTTTCCACGGCTTTCTTAACTATGCGTTTTCCAATCATGTTGACAATGGTTGATTGTCGGATGAGGATGATGGCTTCTTCTACTGTTGTTTTTATTCCTTTGTAGAATTCTTCCTTTACTTCGAAGACTATCTTTCCTTCGTTGAGAGTTTTTCCGAGGAGTTCAGCATCACAGATTGCGAGAACTGTGCTTTTGCCCTGTTTTCGTAAGTTGAGGTAGACTTCCAATGTTGAGCACATTTCTATACTGGTCTTATCGATGATCTTGCCCCGCACGCTTCACATATTATAAAATAGAAACGTCTCTCTTTTACGATTTTCGTATCTGGGCGCTTGCAGACGGGGCACACGACGAACTCGTCGACGTATCTCTTGATCAATCGGTCAATTGTTTGACGAAAAAACTTTCCTTGGAACACTGCTCGTGTTCCTTGTAGGGTTCCTGCGGTAGCCATTTCTTTGGACAGAAACTTTAGCACATGGTTAGGCTCACGGTTTAGCGTGTCGCAAATTTCTTTGAAGTTGTGGATGAAGGTTCTCATGCCGATGGTGGAGCTGCGAGGCTTTGGAACCTCGAATCTTTTGTGTTCTATAGTTTCTGAGGGAAGTTGTGAGCGGGCGCGTTTGAGCAACTCTTTGTAGCTCATCTTTTGCTGCCTCGGTTTCTATGGTTTTGGGTTCTGGGTGGGTATTTAAGGTTTGGTTAGGTAAGTGTGTTGATTGTGGTGGTCGTGCGCGTGTGTGACCTAGTCCAGGTCTTCTGTATGATCCAAATGGGCTTCTAATATGTTGGTAAGTTGTGTTGGAAAATCCTTAAATCAGAACTGAGGAATCCAATATTGTTGGGGCCCGTAGCTCAGCTAGGTTAGAGCGACAGGCTCATAACCTGTAGAATGTGAGTTGCATTTCGCATTCAGGGAATGGTCAGGCGTTCAAATCGCCTCGGGCCCACCAACATATGTTGTCCTACGGCATTGTGTGCCTTCTGGTTTTGCTGAGATGTTTATAACACAAAAGAATTAGAGTGGATGTAGTTGATGACATATGAAGTTCGATTGGGTTTTCTTCGATTTAGGGTCAACCCTTACAGATGAGAGTGAATTCATGGAACACCTCTTCAGAAAAGCCTACGAATCATTAGAAGCTGAAGGCGGAGAAACAACATGGAAAGTTTTCCAAAACAACTTACAAGGGCGCGCACGCATTCCAGGCTCATCAACTATTCTTTTTCAGCAGTTCCAACAGTTGACTCAATCTTTCTATGTTTACGTCTGCATCCACATCTGAGCCCCCTCTCTTAACGAACGCCGTTTTCATTCCCACATTTTTGGCTCCTTCTATGTCTGCTATTGGATCATCGCCTACGTGTAGACAACGGTTCGGGCTAGCCTGCAACTTTTTGAGGGTTGTTAGGAAGATTGATGGATGAGGCTTCGCATACCCGTGCTCATGCGATAGGGTAACGACATCAAAGGTTGCTTCCATCTCTTTTCTAGAACTGTCCAGAAACCGCCAATGAGTGTTAGAGATCAATCCGAGTTTGTATCCTCTCTTTCTCAAGGTCGAAAGAACAGGAGGTGCGTCCTGATACCATTCGGTACTTCTCGTTGCCAAACCATAGTCAACGGCCTCCTTGACTGCACCCTTTAGAGTAGACGAATTGAATCCAAGGGTCTCCAGAACATTTGCAACGATGTCATCAAGAAGAGATTCCCGCAAGGTCTCCTGAAGTTCTTTTCGATAAGAAGCGTCCCCTTTGAAGTATTCGTTCAAGAACTCCTCCTCTCTGAGACATAAACCGCTTTCGCTGAGAGACCTCAATATTGGGTAGATAATATCCTCCTCTTCGCCTAGGCTAAAACGCAGAGTGCCGAAGTCGTCAAACGCAACCGCATCAAGCTGAAGCACGATTGCCTACCTTGACTTTTTGACTGCGCGCGCTGGATGGTTCAGACAGGGGGCAAGAACCCCATTAGAAACCCGAGAAAGATGAGTATAACGCCCGCAATTAAAATAGCAACACCCCATTTCGGTTGTAGCAGACGTCTTTCTCTCCATCTCCCTATTCGGTTATTGGCAAGTGTTGGCCGCAATGTCACCGGCCCTCGAAGCCTGTACTCACCATAACCAAGGAACACAAAGGTTCCTCCGGTACTAATTAGCGGGCCTTCCAATAATAGAAGTAATGTCAGAGGACCCACAAAACTGACGTGACTCCATTGTCCTCTAGAGTAGAGAAAAACCCACAAGCCTATCACATCAACCAGCAAGATAACCCCGGTGATGATCCCTGTACGTATCCCTGTACCGACAAGAAACCGAAGAACAGGTTTCACATACTCTCTCCTGAGGTATTCACTCACTTTCGCACCCTTAAATATCCGCATAGATAAAAAAACAAGCCCCAAAAACAATATCGGCATCAGAATTGTGAAAGCATAACGCAACAAGAAAATACCATAAAAAAGGCTTGCAATGCCAAGGCCCAGCATCACAACTCCAGTAGCGCCCAATGTAATAAGCACTTTGACATTTACAGGACCTTCGAAGTCTCCAGCAATCCTGAAAAGTACAACTGCCACAATTGTTAGGGAAACTACCACTGAGCCAAAGAGTATTAGAGGAATGCCCAACATCCATGATACCGTTCTTAGGAGATAAATATCAAGGGAATATTCTTCCTTAAACCTTTCCTTGCTTGATTCAAATGGCTTTAATTGAATATTCTGTTCCCAATCGTTCAGAGGCCTCTTCTGTGGAACCTCGATCTTTCCAGACTTGTAAGTTGCGAATCAGTAATCTTTATAAGTTAAGATGCTGTTCCAGAATGCTAGCACTATAAAAGGCAGCTTCCAAACAGGATAGGGAAGCAGCTTCGGAGGCCCGGCTTTTCGGGTTGGATGACGCCGACCCGTTGGAGGAATCTCCCAGTTTGAAAGGAACCGCTACAAACCGTACAATCTTTCCGTCTTCAATAAATGTAATTATATGGGAGAATTAGATTGATTTGGGCATCTCTCAAGATGACCTCTTGCTTCTTCAAAAAGCCTTCTTCAAGGAAAAAGGCCTCGTTAGACAGCACCTCGACTCCTATAACAAATTCATCGAGCAAGGCCTGCAAGAAGTCATAGATGAAACCGGCGAAATCGACATCGATATTCCAGAGAATCCATACAAGATAAAGCTTGGGCAACTGTGGATAATAGATCCCCAGTCGAAGATAACTGGACCTTACATAACCGAAGTGGATGGAACCAAACACGAAATCTACCCCATGGAGGCCCGTTTCCGCGACCTAACCTACTCCGCACCTCTAGCCCTAGAAATGACCCCAATCGTAGACGGTAGAGAACTTGAGCCCGAACTAGTTTTGATAGGCGACCTCCCAGTCATGCTCAAATCCAAACTCTGCGTCCTCTCACAACTTCTCCCAGAAGAGTTGATAAGACATGGAGAAGATCTAAACGATCCTGGTGGATACTTCATCATTAACGGCTCGGAACGCGTCATCGTCGCCTTGGAGGATCTAGCCCCAAATCGTATCCTCGTGGACATAGACACGCGGGGAGCAAAACCCGTGTATCAGGCAAAGATATTCTCAACCACAGTGGGCTTCAGGGCAAGAATCCAGCTGAGAATGAAATCAGATGGTGCCATATACATCTCAATGCCAGGAGTCCCCACTGAAATACCCTTGGTGATCCTGATGCGAGCGCTGGAACTAGAGTCAGACAAGGAAATCGCAGAAGCCTGTTCCCCAGAAAAAATCATACAAAACGAGCTTGAAGCATCCTTTGAAAAAGCCAGCGGCTTCGACACGATAACGGATGCCATAATGTACATCGGAAACCGTGTAGCCCATGGGCAAGTCGAAGAGTATCGCCGTCAAAAGGCTGAGAGCATCCTTGACAGAAACTTCCTGCCCCATGTGGGGCGCACCCTGGAAAAACGAAAGGAAAAGGCACTATTCTTAGGCGAGATGGCTTGCCGAGCTATTGAATTGAAGCTTGGAAGACGCCAGCCTGACGACAAGGATCATTTCAAAAACAAACGCTTAAAACTTGCTGGACCTTTACTCGCGGATCTATTCAGAGTGGTCTTCAGAAATTTATGCCGTGACATCAAGTATCAGCTTGAACGAATGGGTCTCAAAAGGCAGATGCTCACAATCTCTGCGGCCGTGCGACCTGGAATAATCACAGAACGGCTCCAGCACGCCCTTGCGACGGGAAACTGGGGACGAGGACGTGTCGGCATCACACAACTTCTAGATCGGACAAACAACGTCTCCACCTTAAGCCACCTGAGAAGATTACAATCCCCACTAAGTCGTAGCCAGCCCAACTTCGAAGCAAGAGACCTACATCCAACCCATTGGGGAAGACTATGTCCAAATGAAACCCCTGAAGGGTCGAACTGCGGCTTGGTGAAGAATCTTGCCTTGGCTGCGAGCATATCTGTAAGCGTCAATGCCGAAAAAATGAGACAAACCCTCTATCGAATGAACGTGGTTCCGATTCAGGACGCAAATGAAGCATTGCGCGTTTCAGGTGCTAAAGTGTTCGTGGACGGTTGTCTTATTGGTTATTGTGTGTCAGCAGAAGAGCTTGCGGCTGAACTGAGAGCTCGACGTGGGAATGGGCAAATACCAAATGAAGTGAACGTGGCTCATTTTGCGAACAATAAAGGTGGAAGTGAAGAGATTTACGTTAACTGTGACGAAGGGCGTGTTCGCCGACCTTTGATAGTTGTCGAAAAAGGGACGCCCAGATTACAGCAGAAACATGTTGAAAAAACTCGTTCAAGGGAATGGGTCTGGGAGGACTTAGTTAATCAAGGAATAATCGAGTACATCGACGCAGAAGAGGAAGAGAACTTACTCGTAGCTCTAGACTTTGACGATGTCGCGCCCGAACATACTCATATGGAGATGACACCTTATACCGTTCTGGGGATATGTGCTTCCCTCGTACCCTATCCCGAACACAACCAGTCTCCGCGCAACTCTTACGAGGCAGCCATGGCTAAACAAGCCTTAGGGATGAACGTAACAAACTTCATTCACCGAGTGGACTCTCGTTCCCACATCCTGCATCATCCACAAATGCCAATCGTGAAGACAAGGCCTATGGATATTATAGGTTATGACCTCCGACCTTCAGGGCAAAACTGCGTTGTTGCCATCATATCCTTCGAGGGATACAACATGGAGGACGCGCTGGTCTTCAACAAGGCGTCCATTGAAAGAGGCTTGGGGCGTTCCACATTCTATCGTATCTACGAGGCAGAATGCCGTCAATACCTAGGTGGTCTGAAGGATAAGTTTCTCATACCTGAGCCGGGTATTCGGGGATTCCGAGGCGAACAGTATTACCGCCTTCTTGAACCAGACGGAATCATCAGCCTAGAATCCTACACAATGGGCGGCGACGTTCTGATCGGAAGAACAAGCCCCCCTAGGTTCCTTGAAGAATACAAAGAGTTTGAGGTCAAAGGTCCAACCATGAGAGACACGTCTGTGGACATGAGACCTGCTGAAACCGGAGTTGTCGATGACATTTTCATAACACAATCGGGTGAAGGAAGCAAGCTTGTTAAAGTTAGAGTACGTGATCAACGTATCCCAGAACTGGGCGACAAGTTTGCTTCACGTCACGGACAAAAAGGAGTGATAGGAATGGTTATTCCTCAGGAAGACATGCCATTCACAGCGGATGGAATAGTTCCAGACATCGTAATCAATCCCCATGCCATTCCTTCACGAATGACTATAGGTCAATTCTTGGAGTCGATGGCTGGAAAGGTTGCTGCAGTAAGAGGGAGACGCGCTGACGGAACACCCTTTATCAACGAAGATCCAGAGGAATTGAAACGAGCTTTGACCGAACTCGGCTTCAGCCACACAGGTCGAGAGGTCCTTTACAACGGCACTTCCGGTGAAAGGTTCGTTGCGGAGATTTTTATGGGGATAGTTTACTATCAAAAGCTTCATCACATGGTCGCTGATAAGATTCACGCCCGAGCACGCGGTCAAGTTCAGATGTTGACGCGGCAACCCACAGAAGGACGTGCAAGGGGGGGCGGACTAAGATTCGGCGAGATGGAGAGAGATTGCTTAATCGGACACGGCGCCGCTATGCTGTTACGGGACCGATTGCTTGAAGAATCTGACAGATACCTTTTGTACGTATGTGAGAGCTGCGGTTACATAGCATACTATGACATCAAGCAACGCAGGTATGTATGTCGACTATGCGAGGAGAAAGCCCAAATTTCTCCAGTGGTCGTTTCCTATGCTTTCAAACTTCTCTTGCAAGAACTTATGAGCCTGTGTATAGCGCCTCGGCTCGACTTGAAGGAGAGGGCGTAAATTGGTAATGGAAGAAACCGTTCACAAAGTCGTAGACAAGCTTTCTTTTGGAATGTTCTCCCCACGAGACATACGCAGGCTTTCTGTTGCTGAAATACAAACTGCAGATACTTATGATGAGGACGGAGCGCCAATAACCTCGGGACTTATGGACGGCAGACTGGGAACTCTAGAGCCGAGGCAAAGATGCAAAACATGCGGAAACACCGCAATACGATGCCCAGG
>CAYGAE010000037.1:6919-14532 GCA_964347855.1 uncultured Candidatus Bathyarchaeia archaeon | reverse complement strand
GCTATAGCTCTCCTTTCGCAACAGAAAAAGAGTTTGGATTTCCTCTCTCTTCAGGAGTCGTTTTCATCCTAAAGTGAGAAGCATAGTTCCGACCGTTATGAGAAGAGTTCCAACGATTATTCTCTTGGAAACCTTTTCGTTCAAGAACAGTATGGCGAGGATGGCAGCAAAGAGAGGGGTCGTTGATGTGAGGGGAGCAACCACGTTGGCCTTGGCGGTTTCTAGCCCAATATATAGGAAAGTGTCTCCCACACCAAGAGCTATGAATCCGCTGAGAAACATCGTAAAAACATCGAATCTTGTAAGATGCCTAGTTGATGATCTCGTTCCTAAAGGCAAGACCATAAATACCCCCAGCGTAGGCAAAAGAAAGAGCATCCTGACAGCCGCGAGAACAAACGGTTCTGTATCTACCAGGATAACCTTGAATAGCGTGAGGCCACACGCCCAGCAGAGTGCAGTGCCTAAAGCTGCAAGAATCCCGAGTCTTCGGATCTTCGGTGTGCTGTCTCCACTCAGGGCTCGACCAGCCACAAACCAGACTCCAGAGACCACCGCGACTGTCCCAAGCAAGATCGCAGCGGTCAGTGATTCTCCTAAGAAGACAGTGCTGAATAGGGCTACGAAGATCGAATATGAGTAGGCGATTGGAACAGTCTTCGCCACTCCTACAGATCTCAACCCAATGAAGTAGAACGTGTCTCCAACAGCCAACACCAAGAGAGAGGCAACACCAATGTAGGCCACGCTGACCATGTGCACCTCAGTCAGTAGACTCCATTTCCCCAAAAGATACAATGCTAGAAAAGCGTAGAGGGCAGCAGGAATGCTTCGAAACAAGTTAAGCGTTACTAGATCTGCGTTGAGCAAGCCCCTTTTGTACAGAGAAGCACCTATTGCCCAGCAGAGGGCAGCGCTGATAGTCAAAAGCTCCCCTAACATGTGGCTTCCTCTTCCATTGTGCTCTCATATTTGCAGAACGCCATTTAAGAAAATCTCTGACCAACTTCTCTAAGCTCTTTCAAACGCCTTCCATACTCCTCGTTTGAAATCAGTCCTGCGGCATATCCTATTCTCAAGATTTCCAAAGCCTCTCTTCTCCGAGCTTGTTCACGATCTCTTCCAACACGGTTTATCTCCATGTATTGAGAGTTGTGCTTTGGATGAAGGAAACCGGCTTTCTCTAATTCGGACTTGGCTTCAGCATGAACATATCCCCTCCAACTGTCAGCAATATAGAACCATTCAAGCTTGCCTTTCAATTCATCTAGAAGCTCGATTGTGCACTCCCTACAGAAGATTCCGAATCTATGCTTCCTGTCTTGTTGGTCCGTTTCATTGAAGATGTAGCTGGCATCTTCAGTCTTCTGGCCACAACGGTCGCAACTGCTCTTCATTAGAGCCAACTATACCAGCACTTCTAAAAACCTTTGCGGAGTGGAAACCTCAAAATGTACGTCGCAAGCGACAAAATGAAGAAAGAAGAATATGGAAAAAATGAAGCTGAGGTCTGCTGGCGGAAAGAAATATAAGCATGACGTACGTCATAGAATCAAGACGGCATGGTGAATAGAATGAAAGAACCTATCGTAGACCGTGTGGAAAAAGCCCTTGAAGAGCTAAGACCTAGGTTACAGGCTGACGGAGGCGACATAGAGTTCTTGGGAGTAGACAACGGTGTTGTTAAGGTAAAATTGACGGGCGCATGTGCGGGATGTCCAATGTCAACAATGACTCTCAAAATGGGCGTGGAACAGCATCTCAAGAAAAGGATACCCGAAATAGTTGAGGTTCAGGCTCTTTAGTGTCTCGTTCCAACAAAGTTGTACCTAGCAAATATCTACCTTGTGGGGATGCGCGAGTTTTTAAGAGAACGTTCTGACCGAGGATGTTCTGTCAACTGAGAATTGGGAAAAGAAACGATCAAAGCAACGTGGATTCGGGTGGCAAAATATTAAGGATAACACACTGTGTGAAAAGTGGTTTTTAGCTCACGTAGTATGGATGTTTATCCTTCTTCAGTTTAGTCACGATGCGGATGAGCAAGAAGTCAAACTCTTTACCCCATAAAAGCCACCGTAAACCGTGATAAAAACGCAACAGCTCCAAACCTCGACCGGTCGTACGATAGAACCGTCCGCTTTTCTCCTCGACACCCAACAACTTCAACTGAATCAAAGCTGAAAGATATTTGTCAACGGCTTCGCGGCTGAGGCTTGAACCGGTGATGATATCCTGTTCCTTGCAGCCTTTGGCCGCCCACCGGAGGATATTCGCAACAACGTCAAACTCGCTTTTCTGTCTCTTCGTCAAAGCAAAGTCACTGCTCGCTCACTCTGAGAAGAGTGGGTTAGAGCTAAAAATCGTTGTTTCAAAGCCTATAATATGGCGGAATGAAACTGAAGACTAGTCTAGAAGATTGAGAGTTATCCATTAGAATACTCGGTAAGCCTCTTCTGGAACAAAGCATCCTGCAAGAGCCGGCTCCAGCTTATCCAAGTCTCCAAAGGAATCCTAAACTGGCTACCGATCCTGCCCAAAGCTCCGTCGAGAGTGTCAAATAGTAGAGGCTTCTGCTTCATAGCGTTTCGAACATTCTCTCTCACGTGCCAGACCCCTACAGGCATGATGTAACCAGGATGAGCCTCCCGAAGCACGATCACAGTCGCCTGTCTCCTCTCCTTCGCTAACAACTCTCCCACAGCCAAACGGGCAGCATAATAGCAGCCACCAATATTCGCGTAGCTGGTCCTGCCTTTATAGCCCTCCCGATCAGCGAAAATCACTATATGGCGCCCGCTGGGATTCCAAACAGTTCCCGGGTACCAAGCCTCCATGGCCTCGTAACGCCACGAGCCGGGGAGCATCAGAACCTCAAAGCGGTTGTCCAGATACTTCGACTCATAGACTCGATACTCGTTGATCTCTGGAAAAGTCTTGATCTGTTCAATCATGTCTTTTGAGATGATGCTGTCAACGGCGGTTATACTCCATCGGGTTGGAACCAATCTGCGGTCATCTCTTAGTCCAAAGGCTCCCACGCTGAAAGCCCGCTGAATCTTTGAAACCAACACGCCCCTTTCATAGAGATTCACAACGGCGTCAGCAGCCTTGAGATCGGTATCTCCATATGCCTTTTCAATCTGGTGGTCCCAATGACTGCTGCCAATACTCAGGTCTCTGATCAATGCAGAGGGACCAAAAGGCTGAACCTCATCATCCAACACAAAACGCCGACTCGGTTTCTTCTTAAGAGCCAACTCAACATCTATTGGATCAGCTGCCAAAGCCAATTCGCGTGTTTTATCAATAATCTTTCCAGCGTCTTCAAACTTCCTAACATGAACACGTCGCTTCCCCCGAATCAACATAGATCTGAACCCCACAATCTCGTCGATGGATTTGCCGAACCAGAGCTCAGGCAAGTCATACAAACTCGTGTCTTCATGAACCGGTGGAACCAAAGGCCCCGCATAAACATAAGGATAACCAATCCTGCCCACAAACACCCCAGGCGGAGAGGCACCATCCACATCAGTGCCCGTTATCAACGGCACAGTTCTGAAATAGTATTTGAGCCGGACAACTAAGGGGCACCGAGTTTTTCCACACAAAAATTTGGCGCCCTTACAGGCCACGCAGAGGCCCTTTCCCCAAGCCACTCCCGAAGCCTTCGCAACTAGGTGATCAGCATTGGTATCCAAATCAGCGGCGAGGTCAGGATTATCAAGGAGATCAAGGATCCAGCGGGCGTCCTTGCCTGGCACTTTGACCATCCGTGATTTCCTAGCTGGGTTTCCCATGGATGAGCCGCCGAAATCTAATCTTAGAATACCTCAACGAGCACTTAAAAGCAACCCGATGTCGGCTACCCGACAAGAACGCGTTCCCAAAAGCCCTTGGTTCCTTTACTTAACTCCCAAACAAGAATCAATAACAGAAATGCAATAGATATAGAATGAACGATGGAACTGGCCAACCTCCAGTTCCCAAACAGAACCAGCAAGTCAATGGATTCGTTGGTAAAGGGGTAGAGCAGAGGATTAAACTCGTGACACAGCGCGTCGATGAACGCGTGCGAAAGACAACCCAGAAGGGCCGAAAGCAAGAGCACACGGGAGAATCGACACTTTTCCTCAATTTTCTGCCTATCAAGTCTGAAGACTAGTGAAATTGCGGGTGGGTACAAGAAAACCGTCAGCAGCACAGTGAGAAAGGTGGCTAACGTCGCAGCGCCAAACAGGCTTTGGAGGAGGAGTCGGTCATAGAGACCTCCCGTCATCAGATGAAGCAATGGTATTTCAAGGTCTGGTAACATTGAGCCAACGATCAAAGCAGGCAGACTGAGCTTTCTTATTCCTCTATTAGCCAGATAGGCGAAGACGGTGTGAAGCAGGGTGAACGGCAGCGAGAGCAAGCCTCAGAATTTACAGCTTTAGGTCGGAGGATTATGGATAGAATCTTCTGATGGTGCGTGGAAACGGGATAGCCTCCATGATGTTGTCTAAGTCAAGCATCCACGCCAGCAACCGTTCAACTCCCAAGCCAAAACCGGCATGGGGAACGGTTCCGTACCTCCTCAGATCAATGTACCAGTCGTAGTCTTCCTGCCTCAACCCGAATTCCTTCAGCCTTGCGAGGAGTTCTTCTTTGTCGTCAACTCGGGCTCCGCCAGTTGTGAGTTCGCCGATCTTGGGGACTATTAAATCCACTGACATGACGAGTTTCGGATTTTCCGGATAAGTCTTGCAGTAGAATGCCTTGATCTCCTTTGGGTAGGCGTAGACAAAGATGGGTCCAGACTCTTTTGCTAGAGCTCTTTCCTCGTTGAAGCCGAAGTCTTCGCCCCACCTGATTTTGAATCCCTCTTCGTGGAGCTTCTTTATGGCGTCGTCGTAAGTGATTCTTGCAAAGGGGGGCTTCACGTTTTTCAGGTTCTGCTTGTCCACTCCTAATGTTTCAAGCTCCTCCTTAGAGGCTTCAGCAACCCTTTGGCACACAAAACTCACAAGGTCTTCCTCCAAACGCATCATGTCTTCCATCGTGGAGAAAGCCTCTTCGGCTTCGACGTGCCAGTACTCTGTGAGATGCCTAATGGTCCTACTCTTCTCAGCTCGAAAAGAAGGCGCCACGCAGTAGACTTTTTCCGAAGCGTATATGAGGGCCTCTAGGTGCAACTGGGCGCTCTGGGTGAGATAGAGGTCCTTGTCAAAATACTTCAGTCCAAATAGGGTGGCTCCGCCCTCGCAGGCGCTGGATATGAACATGGGTGGAGAAACCTCGACGTATCCCCGTTTTCTGAAGAACTCGTGAGTGAACTTCAACACCTCACTTCTCACCTTCATGATTTTAGTCATCTCCTGACTGCGAAGCCAAAGATGTCGAACATCCCGCCGAAACTCCTCGCTCTGATCCTTTGTGATAGGGAATGTTTCAGCCAGTCCAACTATTTTCAGTTGTGTTGTGGATAACTCGTAACCTCCAGGTGCGCGGTCATCACTTCTGACGGTTCCACGTAGCTCAACTGAGGATTCGATGGTCACCGTCTCTGCGTTAGCCCAGGCTGGGCTGCCTCGCTTGACCGTACATTGAATGACCCCAGTAGCGTCGCGTATCAAGGCGAAAATGACTTTCTTGCTTGTCCTTTTCCGATAAACCCAGCCTCTTATACTCACTTGCTTATCTGCGTAACGACCATCAAGAATCTCTTGGATTTGTGCTAGGGGCGCCACCATTAATCTTCACCTTGACTTTCGCTACTAGACCAAAATACTTACTCCAGTCTCTTTATGATGCTTTCCTACAGTTCGCCATACATTTGCCCTGGTGCGAGATATTTTGGAAACCGCTTTCTCAGAGCTACCCTAGCACAATAGCATAAGTGGCATTCGTCTACATACCCCTCTTCATGTGGAACGCTGTATTTCTTTGCGAGAGCTGCTGGGCCTCCTTCTATGATGGGTCCACATATGGGATGTGAAACTGGATTGTATGACTTGATGAGCTTTTGCAGGGACTCTTCTTTATAGTTCCCTAACGTGAGCCCTTGACAGAGATGGACAAACCCGAAGGGGTCAATGTGTACCCTACTTGGATTCGCAAGATCTTCGTGGCGACACTCTACAAATTCCGTCCAATTTCTTCTGGGCAGCCCCTCTTCCAGCTTTTCCACGGCCCGACCCCTAAACATAACCTCTCCTTCAGTCACCAGCTTACCCTTCCAACCAGCCCGTTCGAAAGCTTGCGGCGTCGGTTTCTCGATACTGATTGGGCCAACTGGCAAGCCAAGCTTTTCTGCGGCTTTGATAGCGTTCTTGGGATATTCTCTTTCTTCTTCCTCTTGGTGAAGGGCATCTTCGCTAACGCTTAAGTCAGATAATCCGAGCTGTGAGATTGGGGTTAGCCATTCCAGGGCGTCTTCAACGGTGGTCGCCCAGTAGGCGTCGGTGACGATTCCAGTTTTGAAGCCCATTGCATTGGCCTCCTTTATTCCCTTCAGCATTATAGGATAGTAGTGAAAGGGTTCGCCACCCTCGAAGAATATCCACTCTATAGTTCGGAGTTTTTCCGCTTCCTTATATATTTCTTTGATGTCCGCGATTGTCATGACTCCCTTGGCGAAGGGGCTGCCGAACACGAAACAGTGATCGCATTCATGGGTGCACTGGTAGGTGAGAAGAAGGTGGAGTCCTGATATTGTCATGTTTCATCCCACTTCTAATGAGGATCGGCTATTAAATTTGTCTTTGTGAGAGGGCAAATCCTTTTTAGCATTTTGGATGTTACTCGTTTTTCGCGATTAAGAGAAACTGGATGGTCAAGTGACCTTTGCGAAGATCATCGGGAGATCTGCGGACTTGAAGGTGACTGTGCGAGAGGTAGAAGATAGAACGGAGTTTGATCACCTCTTTCTGGAAACAACCAGAGATGTTCCCAGAAGTCCGCGTGTCGTTATGGCGTACCCTGAGATAATGCGTCCCAGTGCATTGCTTTCCAATTTCAGTGTGAGAGACGACAGCACGGTTATTGCGGTTTTCCAACGTGAACAACTTATGGGACTCGCCTCCTTCATTCAATCAAAGGCCACTTTTCTTCCGGCCTCCTTTGTCAACAGAATTTTTTTTCTCCTCACTCGACGCCGAGTTAAGGATGTTGAAGATCCCCTAATGGAAAAGATAGACAAAGCATACTCAGCGCTACAAGTGCAAGAAGTGTCCTTTGTGAGACTGCAGCCTCTGGAGAAGGTGTCTCCATCCGGAAGAAGACTCGGAAAGCACGACTACCGTAAAAGGTTCTCCATGAATCGAATGGCAAGAAAACTGCAAAACATACCGAAACCACAAGCTCAAGCAGCGTCTGTTTTACGACGTGTGGAATGGGAGGAAGATGACCTGAGGCTTTTTATGAAGACGTGGGCTCAGGGGTTCGGGTGGCCAGCCAAACAGGTTGAGAAGATAGCCGACGGGATGACAAAAAGATTACTAGAGAGAAACTCGAGCGACCCAGGGACTTGGATCAATTTTCTGGCAGAGATTGATGGACAAATCGTGGGAACTGCAGCCGCCCTCACCTTCCCAGAGTCAGCCTTTGTGGTCAATGTCTCCACCCTAAAA
>CAYGAE010000037.1:0-6819 GCA_964347855.1 uncultured Candidatus Bathyarchaeia archaeon | reverse complement strand
GCTGAATGGTGATGCCAGAAGATACCGGCTTTACTTGGGTTCAAATCCCAACCCCGGCACCTGAAATGTAACAAAAGATTGGTGAGAATATGCCGCTGAAGATATACAACACGCTGACGAGACAAAAGGAAGTCTTCAGACCTCTTCATGGAAACCGCGTGTACATGTTCGTATGTGGTCCGACACTCTACGACTATTCTCACCTCGGGCACGCAAAAACCTACCTCAACTTTGACGTTATAGCGAGGTACTTGAGGTACAAAGGCTACAGTCTATTTTACCTAATGAACATAACTGATGTTGAAGACCGAATAATAAACCGAGCAAAAGAAACGAATAAAGACCCTGTCAAATTAGCAAAAGATCTCGAACTCCCTTTCCATCAAGATATGAAAGCCTTAGGAATGAACAGCGTAAACCTGTACGCGCGAGCGTCAGAACACATACCCGAGATTATCGACCAGATCAAGAGATTGTTTGAGAAAGACTATGCGTATGAAACGAAAACTGGAGTCTACTACAACCTCGCCAAATTCCAAGACTTCGGAAAACTTTCCCATCAGAAACTTGATGAAGTGAAAAAGCACCGAATAGACCCAGATCCAACGAAGAAGAATCCTCAAGATTTCGCGTTGTGGAAAAAGAAGACGTCTGGACCACTATGGAATTCTCCTTGGGGGAAGGGCCGACCGGGTTGGCATATTGAAGATACAGCGATATCAGAACTGTACTTGGGCGAGCAATATGATATCCATGGCGGAGGACTCGACCTCCTCTTTCCCCATCACGAAAGCGAGATCGTTCAGATGGAATCCCTCTCTGAAAAGAAGCCGATGGTAACCCACTGGCTGCATACGGGGTTGCTCATGGTTTCTGGAGAAAGGATGGGGAAATCTATGGGAAACTTCGTAACCATAGTGGACGTCCTGAAAGATTACGACCCAGAGGTGCTCAGATATTATTTCGCGTCCACCCATTATAGAAGTCCCATCGAGTACACCCCGAAGAGCCTAGAACAAGCCAAAGAAAGCCTGGAAACATTATACACCGCTCTCGACAATCTAGGCGAACTTAAGACAACTGAAGGAAAGAGACTCGACGAAGACGAGAAGAAACTTAAAAACGAATTGGCAGAGATGAAGAAGAGGTTTCTCGCAGCCATGGATGATGACTTCAACACGCCACTGGCAATCTCTCACCTCTTCAACATGGCGACGAGCATCAACAAGTTCGCTGCGGCAAACAAGGCCCTCACTGGAAAAACGCGCCAAGAGATCGTTGAAACCTTTAAAGAACTTGGAGGCGTCCTTGGTATATTGCAAAAGGAGCAACGAGCCTTCGAAGCAGAATCCGCCAAAGAACTAATTGAACTGCTAGTTGAGCTTAGAGAACAATTTAGAAAAAGAAAGGATTTTGAAGCGTCAGATAGGATACGGTCAAGACTGAGAGAGCTAGGCATTGTTTTAGAAGATACTCCAAAGGGTGTACAGCGGAAAAGACAGATCTTGGGCTAGAAGTCGCAAACTGGAAACACCTTTAAGGTGCCCCAAGCAAACTCAGTCCTATGACAGATCCATATCTGAAGAAGCTTGCAGAGGTGCTCGTCGATTACTCATTAGGCGAAGTCGATCTTGCTCAAGCTTGGGAGAATCGTCAAAAGAGGCTTCTGATAACCTATGAGCCCCCTGCTGACGAATTAGCAAAACTTGTCGCAGAGAGAGTGCTGGATAGGGGTGGGAACATCTTTCTTGACATGATTCCTTCTTGGTATCAGTACACCTATTATACTCGAGCCTCCGAAGCCGTGTTGAGGTCAAACCCGGAAGCGTCATTGAAGAGGCTTGATCACATCGCGGCGCGACTTCACATCAGAAGTGAATCGAACACTAGATCCTTGGCCGCTGCTGATCCTTCCAGGATTGCGATGAGGAACAGGGCCATCAAGCCATACAGGGACCGGGCTTATGAAGTTGACAAAGAGGGGAATTTTGTGATTCCCTGGTCTGTTACTCTATTTCCCACCAAAGCTTACGCGCAGGATATGGGAATGCCTTTTGACGACTATAGAGAGTACGTTTGGGAAGTCATGATGTTAGATCAAGATGACCCTACTGAGGCTTGGCAAACAGTGGCTAAGAAACAAGAAGAATTGAAGAAGACGGTCTTGGATGGCTCTAGAACAGTCAGGATAGTTGACGAAGAAGACGGAACAGATCTCACCGTCAGCGTTGAAGGCCATCGATGGATCAAGAGTGAAGGAAAACGAAACTTCCCGTCAGACGAAATCTTCAACGCCCCAAGAAAGGATTCTGTTCAGGGAGTCATAACCTTTCCAAAGCTTCCCCAGTACTATCGAAGCGGACCAGAGGTGAGCGGAATACGGTTAACCTTCAAAGGTGGCAAACTCGTGGATTGGAAAGCCAACGTGGGTCAAGCCTATCTGAATAAGTTCTTCGCAGAAAGTCCGGGTGCGACCTATCTTGGAGAGGTTGCCCTAGGTTTGCATCCTAAGATCCAGAGAATCTCTAAACAGATTCTGATGGATGAAAAGATCGGAGGCACCGTTCACATCGCTCTCGGTTCTGCATATCGCCTACATGTTCTCGGAGATGGGAACAAATCGCAATTGAACGAGTCAACGGTTCATTGGGACATGATAAAGGACATGAGAAAGCCCTCTGCATCCGTTATGATCGATGACCAATACAGATTGACCTGGGATTCCATAACTGGCCGCTGGACAGTTAGCTAGTCGCGTCTACAGTTCAGATACCTTGGCTTCATGTCTTTCCGGGATTCGCTGCGCTAGTCCAGACGTAGATCTAGGCCTTGAACCACTTGAAGATTAGGTATTGCATCTTCTCCGTTTCAGCATCTGGTACGGCTATGATAAACCGTTTTCTCACCGTCGTAGCGAGGCGACCAGCCTTCACGATATCGGTTGCCGTAACCTCGTCTCTTGTCTTCTTCACAGAGACCATGTAAGGTGCATGATCGATACCGGGACCATGCTTATACGCTGCGAAGTCACAGCCGTATTTTATGCCTGGTGTAACAATCAATCCTTGATCCCGCAGATCTCGATAGACAGCGTATTTTAGATCAAAGTCATCGTAAAGCCTTCTCGCCACTCTTCTCAGTTTGTTGAGGCTGACATTCGCCTTCTTTGGTCCTTCTAAGACAGTGATTATGTCTTTTTCTGCTAAGTAGAATCCTTCCATCAGATCAAGGATGAGGGGGACGTCAAAGTCTATAATCTTCGGCTTGGGTATGCCTATAGGCTTGCCGTAGAACCCAAGTTTGTAGAGTTCTGATCCCTTCTTGGGGTCCCAAACTACTAAGAAGTTTTCAATGAACTCGGTCGCGATCTTCTCGGGCACTGTCATTTCCCTTTTACACTGTGAACGCCAGTATGCGAGCGGCGTCTGAAGCGTCCTCAGCTTTGTCGGCAGCGTCTTCTAAGAGGCGAATTACATCTCTCAAAAGAAGTAATACGGGCATCTCAACGTGACTATTAACGATGAGCAACTCTAAATCTCGATACATGCCATCCACCACTCTCTCAGCCATCTCAACCTCCTTAGCCTTCTCAAGAGTCTTTGTAGAGCCGTAATTCAACGTCATTGCAGTTTCCCGGAGCTTGGAAACAGTCTCAAAGACTGCGTCAGAAAGTCTCATCAGGCTGTCCTTAATGTCCTTAGGCACTTTCCATTTTCTCTCCATGATCTCGAGCAGTAGAAACGCCACACCTTCGCAAAAGTCGGCGATCTCGCTTGTTAGGTTGGTGAAGCGGAGAAAGTCTTCGCGACTCATCAAGATCGCTCCTATTTCAGCGAGTTCTCGTGAAACCATTCTTCTTGCTCCGTCCACCTCCTCCTCTGTCTTTTTGATCTCGTCGAATAGTTGTTGAGCAGAGGATTTATCTTCCTTCGCGAAACAGTCAACCATCTGTGGAATCTTTCGAGTGACTTCTAGAACCTTCCTTAAATGGTCTTGGCAAACGCTGAGGGCTCTCCGTTTCACCCGTTCTTCAGTCTCCACTGGAAAGGCCAATGTGCCCGCCTCTGAAATTGTCTCTTGGTATCTAACATATGGTATAACAAAGCGTTAAAAAAGATACCGAAAAAACCGTGTTCTTCCTTGTCCGATCAATGAAGAGTCTAACGTTTGATCAGTTTCCCTAAGTCTTCGAACTCTATTCTATATCGGAGATATGTCCTAAGCAGTTCTGGAAGTCTCTTAATTTCGGTTCTGACCTGCCTCCAAGTGTCGCGGTCACGAAGAGTCACGGTGTCGTCATCGAGCGTTTGATAGTCGACGGTCAATCCGAGCGGAGTACCTACTTCGTCAGCTCGTGCGTATCGCCTTCCGATGGAGCCTGACTCATCCCATTCCACTGAGAATCCTTCTGTAATTAACGTTTTATAAACCTCGTCAGCCTTCTCGGGTAAGCCGTCTTTACTCACCAGCGGGAAGACGCCTATCTGTACGGGTGCAAGGTCTCGTTTGAGGCTCAGCAAGGCTCGGTCATTTTTTGTTGCGTAGGCATACTCAAGGGTCACGTAGACCAAGCGATCTGATCCGAAGCTTGGCTCAACCACATGGGGGATGAACCGTTTTCCTCCTGTCTTCGTCCCCTCCTTGAAGATTTTCATATCGACGCCGCTAGCCTCCATGTGCTGCTTTAGGTCGTAGTCTGTCCGATAGTTGTGACCGGAGATTTCTACCCATCCCCATCGTTCGAGAAAGATCTCTTGGTCAAATCCTTGGACGGAGTAGTGCGCTCGTTCCCAGTCTAGTTTTTCGATGAAACGCTGTTTGACCGCTGGCACGCCCAGTTCCATTAGGAAGCGCTTGGATTGAGCCATAAAGAAGGCTTGCCACTCAGCCTTGATATATCCCTTGCTCAAGGCCTCCTTAACAGTAACTTCAATGGGGTCTTTTATGCCTTTCAGCTTGTTCTCAGCTATTATCAGTCTCAAGGACTCGCTTTCCACGTCTTTTAAGAATGGACAGTGGGGGTTATCCGGGTCGAAGAAGAACTCCACATCAATTATCGTGAATTCCCTCAGCCGTATGAGCGCCTGCCTTGGCGAAATCTCGTTTCGAAGCGCATGTCCGATTTGGACGACTCCGAAAGGGAGCTTTCCTCGCGCGTAATCATATAAGCGTTTGAATTCCACGAAGACTCCTTGAGCCGCTTCCGGACGACCGTAGCCGACGGCGTCGGAATGGGGACCTATGGTGGTTGTGAACATGGTCAGGAACTGCTTGGGGTCGCCGAATTCTCCCCCACACTCGGGACAGCGAACTTTTCTCTTTCGGATCTCGGTCATCAGTTCCTCTAGGCCTAGTTTTTCGGTCTCGGTGTCACTCATTTTGGCGGTCTCTTGGAGGAGATGGTCTGCCTGAAACTTTCGCTTGCAGGTCTCGCATTCAATCATAGGTTCCTTGAAGTGGTCAACGTGGCCGGATGCTTCGAAGACCTTTGCTGGCATGATAACTGAGGATTCCATTTCGAGGATGCCCAGGGGGCGGATGAAGAAACTACGGAATTTGTCTTCAATCTTCCGTTTCAGTGTGGAGCCTAGGGGACCGAAGGTTATGAAACCGCTGACGCCGCCGTAGATCTCGTAGGCGGGCCAGAAGTAACCTCTGCGTCGCGCCAGCTCACTGACGACCTCAAATCTGTCCTTGGAAGGCACGTGTTTTCAACTCCTACCTCATTGAATTTGTTTCAAAGCCTTAAAGCATTACTCCACGAAATGCGCGCGCGAACGTCTCCGCGCGCGCGGATTGCACTTGTCGTCATTCTTTGGATTTTCGTCTTCCCGAGGACAACTCCCGCGCTTGATATCTGACTCTAGCTCAACGAGGCCAAGAAACATTCCGCAATATAAATGAAAAAGGGGCATCAAAAAACTGGAACATCCAACCATGCAATCTGGCTCAGTGGATTGCCACAAAATTCTCTACAATCGTCGTGGTAACAAGGTAGACGTACAGCTAGGCGCAATTTAATATAGTCCTTTCCTTGATTGAAGGAAAAGTGTGGATGCTTATGACTAAAATCAAAGTTGCGTTAATTGGTGTGGGAAACTGTGCTTCAGCTCTGGTTCAGGGAGTCCACTTCTATGCAGAACTCGAAAAGGAGGAAAGGGCAACTGGACTAAGACAACTCTACCTCGGAGGTTATCACCCCCGTGACATCCAAATCGTCTCAGCATTCGACATAGCGGTCGGAAAGGTTGGAAACGATCTGTCGGAAGCCATCTTTTCTCCACCCAATAACACGCTGAAATTCGCTGATGTTCACCCGTTAAATGTTCCGATTTTGAAAGGGCCTGTTCTAGATGGTGTAGGAGAATATCTGAAAGGCATAGTGAAGGTTGATGTCTCGCCAGAATGTGATGTGGCTCAGACGCTGAAGGAGGGCGATGCTGAGATGGTCATCAACCTTCTACCAAGCGGAGCCATAAAAGCCACAAAATGGTACGCTGACCAGTCTCTCAAGGCTGGGTGCGCCTTCATAAATGCGGCACCATCCTTCATAGCCTCCGACGCTGCGTGGGGCAGACGCTATGAGAACGCTGGATTGCCCATAGCTGGTGATGACTTGGTAGATCAGGTAGGCGCCACAATTCTTCACAAGACTCTCCTGAAAATGCTAAATGATCGGGGTGTTCGAATCTCTGAAACCTATCAGCTTGACGTTGGTGGAGGAACAGAATCACTGAACACCCTCGAGAGAGCGAGAGATACGAAACGAGTTGTGAAGACAAAATCGGTGGAAACCGCGCTTCCGTACAAGGCATCGGT